>JAGXSU010000108.1 GCA_018333785.1 Methylomicrobium sp.
TTTGATTGCTCAAGCCAAGACGGGTAGTGGCAAGACAGCGGCATTTGCATTGACGCTATTGAACAACCTGAACCCGCGCCGCTTTGCAGTGCAAGCAATGGTATTGTGCCCGACACGAGAACTGGCCGATCAGGTCACTCAGGAAATCCGCCGTTTAGCCCGATCTGCGGACAACATCAAAATACTGTCTTTGTGCGGTGGAACAACAATGCGGCCGCAGATGACGAGTCTGGAGCACGGGGCGCACATCGTTGTAGGAACTCCGGGTCGGATCATGGATCATCTGCAGCGGGCCAGCCTGAATCTGGAAGCACTTAATACGCTGGTGCTCGATGAAGCCGATCGTATGCTCGATATGGGTTTTTACGACGATATTGCTTATGTAGCCAAGCGTTGTCCTACC
This sequence comes from Methylomicrobium sp., assembly GCA_018333785.1. Classification (GTDB taxonomy): domain Bacteria; phylum Pseudomonadota; class Gammaproteobacteria; order Methylococcales; family Methylomonadaceae; genus Methylicorpusculum. The sequence continues at coordinate 404 of JAGXSU010000108.1, forward strand.
GGACGTCAGACCTTGTTATTCTCGGCGACTTATCCCGAAGGAATTGACCGGCTGGCAAAACAATTCCAGCGGAATCCTCAGGAAGTGAAACTGTTGGAACAGCATGAGGACAGCAAAATTCGCCAGCGTTTTTACGAGATCAAAAACGAGGAGCGGCTGCAAGCTGTTGGCATTTTGCTGAGGCATTATCGCCCGGTCAGCACGCTGGCTTTCTGTAACACCAAACAACAATGCCGTGACTTGCTGGATGTATTGCATAAACAGGGCTTTCATGCGCTGACTTTAAACGGCGATCTTGAACAACGCGAGCGAGATCAGGTGCTGATCCAGTTTGCCAATCGCAGTTGTTCGGTGCTGGTGGCGACTGATGTTGCTGCGCGCGGCCTGGATATTAACCAACTTGAAGCGGTCATCAATGTCGATGTGACGCCTGATCCTGAAATTCATATCCATCGTATTGGCCGCACCGGCCGTGCCGAAGAAAATGGCTGGGCATTGAGCCTGTGCAGTCCTTCAGAATGGCACCGGGTTAACGCAATCGCAAAAATTACCCACAGCGAGCCGGAGTGGCACAGTCTTGCCTCATTGGAAAGCGGGGGAGACAGCCCGCTGTTGCCGCCCATGGTAACGCTGTTGATTTTGGGTGGACGCAAAGAAAAAATTCGTCCAGGCGATGTGCTGGGCGCGCTTACCGGTGAAGCCGGATTCACCCGCGAGCAAGTCGGTAAAATCACAATCACCGATCAAACCACGTTTGTGGCTGTTGACCGCGATATTGCCCGGGAAGCAGTTCGCAAGCTGTCCGCAGGTAAGATCAAGGGCAAAAAAGTAAAAGTCCGGATATTGAAAGACTAGGATAATGCCATCGTAATGAATCGATAGGCACGATTGTAAGATCGGGCTATGCCCGCTATCTAAGCGGGTTCAATCGCGGGCATGGCCCGCTCCTAAAATAAGCTTAAATTAACGGAATTGGTGTTGACCCCATCTCAAGTTGTCCCGTTCTAAAAGCAAAGCCGCTAAAATAAAACTTGTTTTGTTTCGGTAGGAGATGTTTATGAGTCAGCGCCTGAGAGCTTCCAATAAAGAAATACTGGGCTGGGCGATGTTCGATTTCGCTAACCAGGCCTATACCCTATTGATCGTCACGGTTGTATTTGGTGATCTGTTCACCCGCGTTATCGTCGGCGATGCGCCTGACTATCGCCTCGGTAATTTTCTTTGGAGCCTATCACTGGCGTTAGGTTATTTGGGGGTGGTCATTCTTTCGCCGATTGCCGGTGCCGTGATGGATTACACGGCCAGCAAAAAACGCTTTTTATTCGCCAGCTATCTGCTGACCGTGATCAGTACCGCAGCGCTCTATTTTGTGGCTCCGGGGTATGCCTGGCTGGGTGTGTTGCTGTTGATCGTTTCCAATTTTGCCTATTCGATAGGTGAAGCTTTTATTGCCGCTTTTTTGCCCGATCTCGGGCCTCCCGAGGATCTGGGGAAGATTTCCGGATTCGGCTGGGCGCTTGGTTATATAGGCGGTATGGTCTCGGCTGTTTTCGTCTTATTGGTTCTGGGCGAGGTGAGTGCTGAAAATTTTGAGAGCATTCGCTGGGTTGGGCCTTGGGCTGCATTTTTCGTGTTTGTTACGGCCATCCCTACTTTTTTGTGGGTCAGAGAACGTGGTGTGTCCAGACCTTTGCCGCCTGGAACCGGCTATTTTAGGCTAGGCATCAGCCGAGTGCGTTCCACGATTGCGCATATCAAAGATCGCCGCGATCTGGGGGTGTTGCTGGTATCGATTTTTTTCTCGATGTGTGGCATCTACATTATCATCACTTATGCCTTTATCTATGGTGCGCAGATTATCGGCTGGGACGAGCAGGTCAGAACCTGGATGTTTATAATCGTACAGATTACCGCAGCACTGGGCGCGGTTGCCTTCGGTTTTGTTCAGGACCGGCTAGGAGCGATGTTTACCTACCGTTTGACATTGGTATTATGGATGCTGGCCATCGCGCTGATTTATTTGACCCCTGCGATAAGCGAAGTCCTGCGAGCACGCTTTGGCGTGGATTGGCAGGCGCAGTATGTCTTTTTGTTGGTAGGCAGTTTGGCGGGTTTATGCCTCGGTTCCTGTCAGTCATCCACTCGAACGCTGGTAGGACTTTTTTCGCCGTTGTCCCGTTCAGCCGAGTATTTCGGTTTTTGGGGCTTGTCGATGAAGCTGGCCGGTATGACCGGTTTATTGGGTCTTGGATTACTGCAGGTACTGGTCGGTCTGAAAAGCGCTATTTTATTCTGTATCGTCTTGTTCGGCGCGGCGCTCTTGTTCAGCCGTCATGTCAATGAGTCAAGGGGTCGTGCCTTGGCCGAGCAAGCGGATGACGGTTAATAGGATATTGAGTTTCTCAATGACTCTTTTTGCTATGAAAGTGGGCGATTCTAAGGGGGTGCGGTTGCACGTCAAGCCTTCAGACCGATAGAATCAAACGCTCTCCTGCCAGCGTCTGAAGAGTAAAGCCGACAATGCAGCAGTTTGTAATAGTGCACAAACCAGAGCGCCACCTGCCGAATCCGCCCACAGCGGAAAAAACAGCGCGGCCAGCCAATTTTGGCCGGCCAGAGTAAACATACCCGGCAGGATGCCATACAACAAAACACCCCATAGCAGCGTCAGGCTTAAGGCGCGTTGCGGATTTTTGCCGTAGCTGAAAAACAGGTACAAAGCCAGATCGCGTAATAACAACAATAAAACCGGCAGCGGATAAAAATGAAAGCTGCTGCCCAAATTACGCATAGGATGTTCAGACACGCTGAGCAGCAGTGCGAAAGGGGTAGCCAGTAGTAAACTGACACACCAGATCGGCAATTCTTCTGCACTGCGTCGCCAATTATGTTGCTGCAGGTAAGTCAACAACCGTTTAATTCGAATGGCTTCGTTACGTTCGATCACAACACCGATATAGCTGAGTGAGATGCATACCATAAAAGCCATCAGAGAAAACGGGTATGAAGTGCCGGGCAGGAAGCCACCCAAATAGACGATCAAAAATACCGCAAATGCCAGCCAGTACCAGGGAATTGTCCGTATTCCCAATTCTTGTGACATCAACCGGTAGTTACCGATGCTGCACCAGAATAATGCCAATAATAGACTGATGAGTTCAAAATCCTGTTGAATGACGCGCAGGTGATACCAGGTTACCGCTGTCGTTTGCTGAAAATAAGCAAAACTGGCGAAGCGGTTCCATGGCGCGATGATGAACACGCCCAATAAAACGATTAATAGCGTTGAACCGGTCTTGGTGTGTCCCTGACGAACACTGATCTGACCCAATAAAAGGCTGAGTCCTTGTACCAGCAGAGCGCCTCCGGTTGCATAAAAACAAGGCCAAAACAGGGGTTGTCCCGGATCACTGGCAATCAGATAAACCAGCAGGCAAATCAATCCGGCATACCAGACCATGATCGTGCTGCCTAGCCATTTTCCCCAGGCCATCTGCCAAGGGCTTAATGCCGATAAACGCTGAGTATCCCATGTGCGGTCGCGGTATTCCTCTACCACGCTATCCATCGTTTGCCGGGCGCCCCATAGCAGCGTGATGATCAGAAACAAAGTCATAGCAGCTTGCGTGCTAGCGCTTGCCAACCGGTGGTTATCCGCAAAATAGCTGAGCGTGAAAACAGCTCCGAGAATCAACGGAATGCCGATCAATCGCGCTTGTGAGCATTCCAGATAAAGCTGCCGCTGAAATTCAGGATTGATATTCATGGCTGTTGTTTAATGGTTTCCAAATAAGCGTCCTGCAGATTTCCGGGGGCGAGAGCGAATTCGCATACCGGCAAATCCAGCGCCAGTAACTGTTTCAAGATACGGTGCTGCTGCATGGCGTCACCGTCGATTGTCAGCCAGACCCGTTGATCGGTTTCAATTTTTAACAAACTGATTCCGGTTAACTGATTCAGGATTTCCTTGAGATTGTAGATAGGTGTTGCCAGTGACAATTTGTAGGGCGTGCTGGCGATATTGCGGTTTTTTATTGCGACCTGCTCGACAATCCGTCCCTGACGCAGTACCAGCATGTCACTGCAATAGGCTTCCAGTTCAGCGAGGATGTGCGAGGAAACGAGTAGCGTCATGCCTTGTCGTTGTAAATCCAGAAAGAGTTCGGCAAGCTCATGGCGCGCTTCCGGATCCAGTCCGGACGCGGGTTCATCAAGCAGGACAACCTGCGGTTGGTGGATGATGGCCTGGGCGATGGCGACGCGTTGACGCAGTCCCCGCGATAATTCGCCGGGGCGCATCTCCAGCCGCTCAAGAATATGAAGGCGCTTGCAAACACCGGCAATCGCTGCATCGCAATCCTGTTCGTCTATCCCTTGAGCGCGGGCGACATAATGCAGGCACTGCCGGACAGTCAGTCGTTGATACAGGCCGAAAAAGTCGGATAAATAACCGATGATGCGGTGGCAATCGCGCGGCTGTTCCAGCACATCGATGCCATCGATTCTGATCGCTCCGCTGACCGGCTGATCCAGCGCTGCCATACAGCGCAACAGTGTGGTTTTCCCGGCGCCGTTGGGCCCGGTCAATGCGGTTATGCTGCCGCGATCTATACGAAAAGAAACATCATCCAATGCCCGCAGGCCCGGATATTCAAAAATCAGGTGGTCGACAGCAATCATCGTAAGCAGTGTTTAGTTGGCAGATGCAGTTTGGCTGAGCCACTTAATGAGTTCGGTTTTGGCTTGGCGTGTCAGTGTGACAAAACTTTTTATTGCGCCCTGGGCATCCGCGGATTCATTGATTTCTTCCAGACGAAAAAAACGGGTACTGATGGATTTTTTGTCTTTACCGAATAATTCAACCGAGAAGCTGAACAGGCTTTTTGCTGAATGAGCGCTGTCGAATTGCTGTTCAAAGTCGATCACGTTTAAGCGTAATTGGGTGTCCGGAGGCAGCGGTAAGGATGCAAAATATCGCCTTAATAACTGGGTGGGTGGAGCGACCCAACGATCCAGGGAATAGGCTTTTACCAGCGTGGGCGCTTTGTACACTTGGCGATAGCGCAGCCGGTTATCATTCAGCCACTCAGGTGCGGAGATGATCAGGCTGCTGTCTGAATTGAGTTCGTCATGAGGCGTTATTTCAGTTAAAGGTCCCAGATCATGTTGCGCAGTGCTTAAGGGTTTGTTAAACGCGTTGCAACCCGTCATCAAGGCACTGAGCAGTATTGCGCTTGTAATTATTGATATTTGTGTCATGGTGTCTCCTGATAACCTGGTTCGCCCGGTCCCGGATCTTCACGCGGCGGCCCCAGAATAAACGCCTGGGGATTGTCTTCCACCTGCGATGTGAGGCGTTTGACATGCTGCAGGGTTGAGTGCAGTTCAGTAATAATGTCATTGAACTTGGGCAGGGTGGTGTCAACCAGTATTTCAGCGGCTTTATCGCCGCCTTTTATCAATCCGTCGGCCTTTTGACTGAGTGTTTTGATGCCGGTTGCAGCGCCCCGGACGTCATGAGTCATACGGTCAATATTTTTGAACGTGTTTTGAGCGTTATTCTTTACGTCCGGCATATCCGTCAATAAGTCGCTCAATTGGTCTTCGAGGCCGATCAATTTATGGCTGGCGATATTCAGATTCTTAAGAATAGCTACACTTTCCGCTTCGTTTTCTTCACTTAAAAAATGATCGATTCGCGTCATCAATTTTTCGGCTTTGTACAGGATATCCTGGCCTGAGTCCATGAGCCGATCGGCCAATGAAGGCAGAAGAGGGATAAAGTCGCGTGAGCTCAAACCTCCCGGGGGTAACAGTTCTTTGTTGCTGCCCGCGTCCTGCAGGTCAATTTGAGTCAGTCCGGTAACGCCTTTCAATCTCAGTGTGGCATAGAGTCCGCGGGTGAAATTAAGGCCTTTCTCAACCTCAATAGGGATGAGTATGGTCAAGGGATCTTCGGTATCAAAATAGACGCGCCTAACCTTGCCCACAGCAATGCCCCGGTAAAACACGGTTGATTCCGGATTCAGGCCGGAAACGGAGCCGCGCGTAGAGATCACATAAAGCTCACGTTCTTTTTCAAAATTGCCGAGCCAGTAAATAATTGCAGCGGTTCCGGTCAGCAAGATCAATAAAAAAAGACCGGTTATAAACGCGTGTGTATTTCTACCCAAGTTTTACCTCATGGATGCATAAATATTTTTTCGGCATTTTTGTTCTGGAAAAACTGCCGGGCAAAGGAATGGTCGCAGTTTAGCACAGCGCTTACCGGGCCATAGGCGATAAGTTGTTGGTCCGCCAGAACGGCTACTTTTGTACACAAGTCGTTCAATACATTCAAGTCGTGAGTAACCATGACGACAGTGAAATTCAGTTCATGATGCAGCGCATCAAGCAAATCGACAAAACCCTGGCTTGCGATGGGATCAAGTCCCGAAGTGGGTTCATCCAGGAGCAGCAATTTGGGTTCAAGGATCAGCGCCCGGGCCAGGGCAACCCGCTTGATCATCCCGCCTGACAGTTCTGCGGGCATCAGCCAGGCATCCTGCGGTTCAAGGCCGACCATAGTCAGCTTTAAATTGACCAGATGTTCGATGAGTGAAGGATTGTTGAGCTTAAGTTCCCGCAGTGGAAAAGCGATGTTCTCAAACACGTCAAGAGAACTGAACAGGGCGCCCTTTTGAAATAAAACCCCGCATTGGTTTTTAAGTTGTCCTGAAGCATGCGGCTGCCGGTAGTTGATATCATGGCCCAGTATTGACAAGCGCCCTTTGCTGGGGGCTTGCAGGCCTATCATTTCCCGCAGCAACGTCGTTTTTCCGCAACCGGATGCGCCCACCAGTCCTAAAATCTGGCCTTTTTCCAGCGTGAAACTGATGTCGCGATGGATGACTTTTTTGCCAAATTGTGTCCACACGTTTTCAACAGTGATGGCGGGTACGGCTTTCATGGCATGCCTACTTTCATAAAGAGAACGGCAAAGACCGCATCCATCATGATGACGATAGTAATGGCCGCGACGACGGAGTTCGTCGTTTCGTTGCCCAAGCTCTCAGTATTGGGTTTGATCATAAAGCCGAAATGGCAGGCGACCAGCGCAATCAGCACACCAAACACGGAGGCTTTTAACAGGCCGATGAAAATATTCACCAGTGGAACTGAATTTGGCAGTCTCACAAAAAATTGCTGCATGCTGATATCCAGTTGATGGTTGGCCGATAACATGCCGCCGAGTAATGCGGCAGTATCGGTCCATATCGTCAGCAAAGGCAGTGTAATTAACAAGGCGATCACTTTGGGAAAAATCAGCCGCAAAGAATGGGAAATGCCCATTGCGGAAAGCGCATCCAGTTCCTCGGTTACACGCATGATGCCTATTTGCGCCGTCATGGCTGAACCGGAGCGGCCGGCAACGAGAATAGCCGCGAGCAACGGGCCCAGTTCCCTCAAGATACTCAAGCCCAGGATATCGATAATATAGATTTCTGCTCCGAAGGCTTGTAATTGCAGGGCGGATAAATAACTTAAAACAACACCGATTAAAAAACCAACCAATGCCGTAATTCCTAAAGCGCGAACCCCGGCATCAAAAATTGTCATAGAAATTTCTGCCCAGGGTATTTCGCCCGGTTTTCTGAGCAAATACAAAAAATCCAGAATCAGCTGACCGATCAGGATGATGCCATCGTTTATCTGCCTGAGTGCGCCTCTTATTTGCTCACTCACTGTGATTAATTGGTGGATCAGGTCTTTTTTCGTTTTTATTCGTTGAATAGGAGGGCATTCCTGCCAGCGCTTGAAGAGATTCTGATGATCCGGTTTGAGTTGGATATCTTCGGGCATCGTCTTGTCCCAAGCCTGCCAAATGACAAAAGCACCCGCGCTGTCCAGTGTTTCTATTTCTTCCAGCTGCCAATGTGGCGTTGGTAGTCCCTGGCAAGCCTTTAACTCTTTGGCAAGGAAGGGATGATCTTTCAGGCTAAGTAATGTCCAGGTTCCGCGCAAACGGATGATACGGGCATTTTTTTGTTGTGTGATTTCAATACGTGGCCTGGATTCGTTCTCAGCCATTGAGCTTAACCTTATCTTAAAACGTTCATTCTAACGCTAAGTCATGCCGATAGACGATTATTTGCATCGTTCGAACTTCAGATTGAGTTTAATTATCAGAGATGGGCTTTCAGGCTCATTCCCTCAGGAATTTGAATTAGAAGAGCCGATCACATGAGAAATATTAACGCCCTTAAATTAAAAATTGACAACACTGATAATAAGCCTACAATGCAATCCAGCTAGAAAATGTACTTTACCTTTGTTTACCGCTCGATGCCTCGTCTGTAGTCCTTCGTCCTGTTCTCCATCAGTAATTTCCAAATTTACCAGCGCTACCGCCTTATTAAGGCTTTATATTTATTTTTTCTTAGGACTTATTATGTCTACAATGACTACCGGCACCGTCAAATGGTTTAACTCTGATAAAGGCTTTGGCTTTATCGAACAGAAGCAAGGCCCTGACGTTTTCGTACATTTTAAAAATATCTTGGATACCAGCGGTTACAGATCGTTGAATGAAGGTCAAGCTGTAAAATTCAAGCTTGGCATGGGCGTAAAAGGCCCACAAGCTGAAGAAGTCAGCGTTATCTAAGTTATAAAAGTTTCTGAGGTTCAGAAAAAGCGACTAATCATTTAAGTTAGTTACTCTCTGCCCAGTACAATAAACCGGCACTGTTTTTACAGACTGCCGGTTTTTTTATGCCTTTAAGTTTTTGAAGCGGCAGGGGTTGCCGCCGCCAAGCTGATGCCGTTTTTGCATCAGTGTTTTGCTGCTTTAAACTTAACCTCAAGGCTAAAAAAGCTTATCCTAACGCTGCTTTAATACACCGATTGTGGTTTTACATTTCCTGATTATAAAGATCAATCAGCTCAGTCAAAACTTGTCATTTCGGCAATCCCCAGGCATTCCCGGGCCTGGGCAGGCTCTGCCGGAAAGACATTGTTGCTGAAGTATCTTTATAATCAGGTTTCATTTTACCGACTGCCTCATCAGGGGCTATGAAACTTCATTTGAAAGGCAAGCTCATGGCAACACAAAATCAAGACTCATCCAACATCAGCCTGTATAGCCGATGGCTAAACTGGCTTGATCGTAATGTTTATGATCTGGGCAGACAGATGCGAATAAGCTATGTTCCGCCTTTGATGGTTTATTTGGCCGCCGGTATTTCGGGATTAACAGGCATAGTCGGGACTTTTTTTGTAAAAGACTACCTGGGTTTGTCGGCCGAGTTTCTGGCGACCCTCAGTTTCTGGGTGATGTTGCCATGGACGCTGAAAATGCCAATGGGGCATCTGGTCGATAGATATTGGCGCCATAAGGGGGCGTTTATTTATGTTGGCGCCGGCCTGATCGCCGCCAGTCTTGTCATCATGGCAGGTCTGCTGGGTGATAGGGCTTACATGACAAGGATCATGCCCGCTGAAACCTGGTATGTATTGGCGACATTGTTGGCGCCAATCGGCTATGTCATTCAGGATACGGTGGCGGATGCCATGACGGTTGAAGCGGTTCCCCGAGTGGATGATCAAGGTCAGCCTATTTCTGAGTTGCAGATAATGCTGGGGCATACGACCATGCAGACTTTGGGGCGTGTGGCCATTATAGGCGGCAGTTTATTGGTAGCGGGCGCTAATGTAATTGCTTTTAATGGTGTTGAGTTGTTGAGCGAAGCCGAGAAAACAGCGGTATATCTGTCGGTATACCATTGGGCATTGCTGATTCCGGTTGTATCGGTGTTGGGTGTTATTCTGGCGACCTATCTTCGGTCTCAACAGGAATGGCGATTGGCTGCTCAGGGGTTTGAGCAAGATCATATCGAGCGGTTATTAGGTCGTGATGATCAGGAGCCTGCCTCGATGAACCCCTGGATATTGGGCGGCAGCTTGATATTTGTTCTGTTTGCCTTGGTGATGGGGCTCAGCAATATCCCCTACAAAGAAGAGATCGTCTTTGCGGGTTCACTGGCTATCGTATTATTTTTGATCAAATATTTGACATTGGATCTGGACGATCACGCGCGAAAAACCCTTTACGGTACCGCATTGGTGATTTTTGTTTTCCGCGCCGTTCCAACGACAGGAGCCGGAGAAACCTGGTGGATGATTGATGTGCTGGCATTCGATCAACAGTTTCTGGCGCAACTGTCGTTATTGACCAGTTCGCTGACGTTGCTAGGCATGTTTTTATTCAGACGGTTTATGGCCGAGCGGCCCATTACGCATATCATTGCCGTATTAACCTTGGCGGGTACAGTACTTTTTCTGCCAAATATTGGTTTGTATTACGGATTACACGAATGGACTGCTGCGCATACCGGCGGTGTTGTCGATGCTAGATTCATTGCCTTATTTGATTCGGCGCTGGAGTCGCCGCTAGGGCAAGTGTCAATGATTCCGATGTTGGCCTGGATTGCCAGTTCAGCACCTGAAAAATCAAAAGCAACTTATTTTGCAGTCATGGCGGCGTTTGTTAATCTTGCGTTATCGCTGTCTCAACTCATCACCAAACTGCTCAATAAAATCTTCATCATTACCCGTGAAATTAAAGAGACAACGACCGGCGCAATAGAAGTTCCGGCCGATTACAGTCAGTTAGGTGAGCTATTATTTACAGTCATGTGTTTAGGGTTGGCCATGCCTTTATTGGCCATCTATGTCACCCGGCGTTATTTTCTAAATGAAAAATACGCACCGATGAAAGACGGAAAATGAGCAATTAAACTCGACCTGATTGACATAAGCTCGGCTGCTGAATTAGAGTTCTGCAATCGTGCATTATCGATAAACCATAACAATAAATGAGAGAGGAGTAAGCAGCATGGCATCGCCCTTAATTCAATTGGCATTGGATTCATTGGATTTCGATCAAACCATCAATCTGGCTGAGCAAGCCGCGCCTTATGTTGATATTTTTGAGATCGGAACACCGTGTATCAAATTCAACGGTATAGAAATAGTCAAAGCCCTAAAAGCAAAATTTCCAAATAAGTTGCTTCTTGTAGACCTCAAAACGATGGATGCCGGTGAGTACGAAGCAACCCCTTTTTATGCGGCTGGAGCCGATATTTGTACAGTGCTGGGTGTCTCGGGCATGGCTACAATTGGCGGCGTGATTAAGGCTGCAAAAGCGCATCATGCTGAAGTACAGGTTGATTTGATCAACGTACCCAACAAAGTTGAATGTGCACGTCAAGCCGCTGAATTGGGTGCGCAGATTATAGGTGTTCATACCGGGTTGGATGCACAAGCTGCGGGCCAAACGCCTTTTGCCGATCTGCAGGATATTGCCCGCCTGGGTTTGAATGTAAGGATTTCGGTCGCGGGCGGGATAAATCAGTCAACGGCAAAACAGGTAGCCGATGCCGGTGCGGATATCATCGTTGTGGGTGCGGCAATCTACGGTGCGGCATCTCCGGCATCTGCTGCACGCCTGATTCGCTTGAATGCAGACGGCAAAGCGACGCATCGGCATTTTGTGCTGGATAAAATTGCCTCTGTTTTGGCGACGACACAAGATGCCTATAACGAACAACTGACCGACATGCTCGACAACGCAAGACGCATTTTTATTTCAGGTGCGGGCCGCTCCGGACTGGTTTGCCGCTTCTTCGCTATGCGTCTGGTTCATAGCGGCTATGATGTCAGCGTGGTCGGTGAAGTGGTAACGCCCAGTATTCGTCCGGGCGATTTGTTGATTGTCATTTCAGGTTCGGGCGAAACCGAACAATTGATTGCCTTTACCAAGAAAGCCAAAGAAGTGGGTGCTGATATTGCGCTGATTTCAGCCAAGGATGATTCAACCATTGGGGATCTGGCGACAGCGGTTTTCCAAATCGGTCAGGCCGATCAATACAAAAAGGTGGTCGGAATGCCGATGGGTACAGTCTTCGAGCTGTCCACCCTGTGGTTCCTGGAAGCGTTAATTTCGCATATCATCCATGAGAAAGGCATTCCTGAAGAAATCATGAGATCAAGACACGCTAATCTTGAATAATGGTTTGAAGCGGCAAAACCCTCCTGAATCAGGAGAGTTGTATGCCAAAGGTGCTGTTTGCGTTAAAGGTAGGCGTCACCCCGGCACGGATTGCCGAGGTCAAGAAGCCATGGATGGCGATTGACTTTCCCATCCTTGAGACCTCGATTCACGGTCTAACGGCTCCGGCGTCAATGCCGAGGCCATTCCTTCTTCTTATAATTGGCTATTCACTTCTTGCGGATAGATCAATCGCAGCACCGAAGCCAATTTCAAAAATAAACTATCCACACAGTGGGTTCTATTGCTCCTGTCCGATCGAAAATGTGTTGGCTTGCAACTGGAATCGAATCCAAGGAGAATGAACTGATTGCGAATTTTGCTGTCCTTTGAATGAAAATAAAAAAAGCTTAAAGCAATAAAACAAAGGTGATGCACCGTATAGGCTGAGGTTGGCGTAAGCCCTCCCAACACATCAAGGCCATGGTGTTAATGGTTGGGTTGCTAAAAGCATGCACCCCAACCTACTCTGAATAATAACTGGGCAATATCCTTAACTTAACGAAAAAAGAGATTGAACAATGATAAAAAGATATACCGGCTTATTTGCTACTGTGTTAATCGGACTTTCATTAAGCTTGGGCGGCATCCAGGATGCTGAGGCAAAACGCTTCGGAGGCGGCAGCTCATTTGGCGGAAAATCGGCTTTCAGTATGCCTTATAAACGTTCTGCAGCGCAGCCTGCAAAATCCCCTTCGCAACAGCAAGCCGCCAACCAAAATCAAACAGCTAAACAACAATTGGCCAAACGTGGCGGATTAATGGGAATGCTGGGCGGTCTGGCTTTGGGAGGGTTACTTGGCGCAATGCTGTTTGGCGGTGCATTTGAAGGCATTAACTTTGTCGATATCCTGATGTTCGCAGGTATCGCCTTTTTGCTTTACAAGCTCTTTGCTGCCAAAGCGGGTTCGGCCAGAAAGCCGGCCTACAGTTACGAGCGATCCGGGTATGATGAAACAGGTTCAGACAATGTAGAAAATAATGCTCAGCCCCAGGTCGCCAATAGCTCTTCTGCTTTTAATACGGATCTGTTATTCAAAAAAGATAAATTCGCAGAAACAGCTAATCCGTCTATGAGTTATCAGCAGGATGCGGATTTTAACAACCCGATTGTTCCTGCCGGATTCAATGAAGCGGATTTTCTTGCGGGTGCTAAAAATGCCTATAAGAGTCTGCAATTAGCCTGGGATCAAAGAGACTTGGCAGAAATTCGCAGCCTGACTACCGACAAGGTATTCGGCGAGATTCAGGATCAATTGAAAGCCAGCAGCGATGAAAATCATACGGATATATTGAAATTGAATGCCGAGTTGCTTGAAGTCAGAGAGATAGGCCAGGATCTGGAAGCGGTCGTGCTTTTCGATGCGATCATGCGCGAAGACAAAGACAGTCAAGCCAATCAAGTCAAGGAAATCTGGCATTTCACCAAGACAAAGAACAGCATTCAGCCAAAATGGTACTTGGACGGTATTCAACAGTTGGAAGACTGATTCTAAAACCCGGTAAAAATGTTACCCGTTTAAAAAAGCTATGCCTCTGGGTGTCGCCCCGGCACGGAATGTCGGTATCCAGAGGCCATGGATGGTGTTGATGTGGTTTAAACTACTAACCCATCATGAAGGCTTGGCATCACCCAGGCAAATGAAAGATCGTTGTAGGGCGGATAAGGCGGCAGCCGCATCCGCCAATGCTGTAAAAGGTGGATGCGGCTGCCGCTTTAATCCACCCTACTCATCTGCAACCCAGGTTTTCAGGGTAATGCGAACATAGCCTTAATAAGGTGGAAAAGGGTATTAATTTAAAAGTCTCCCCCGAATCCTAAGTAAAGTCTTACGTGTTTGACCCTCACCCTGGCACTCGAAACGATGTACACCACGCTGAAAATTCATAACAACGCCAAAATTCTTCTGGTAGAAGACCACAAACCTCTGGCGCAGGCTGTTGGTGCTTATCTTGAGAGCGCCGGATTTATCATGGATTATGCCCATGATGGCCTGTGTGCCCTGCATTTGGCGACAACTCAGCGCTACGATGCCATTATCCTTGATATCTCTTTGCCCGGAATTGACGGATTGACGATATGCCTGCGTCTGCGTCAGGATGCGCACTTGTCAACGCCAATCCTTATGCTGACAGCCAGAGATCAATTGCAAGACAAACTGGCCGGTTTTCAGCATGGAGCAGATGATTATCTGATCAAACCATTCGATATGCCCGAACTGGAAGCGCGTATTGTGGCTTTAATCAGGCGGGAGCGGGGGGAGTTGGATGAGGCCGTCTATAAAATCCATGATTTGAGTTTTGATACGCGCACCATGCAGGTCATGCGAAACGGGCAGATGATCCATTTGTCTCCAACCTGCTTGCGTATTTTACGAATATTGATGCGCGAGTCTCCCAATCTGGTTACCCGTGAGCAATTGGAACAAGAGCTTTGGGGCGAATTGACGCCGGACAGCGATACTTTACGCAGTCATTTATACAAGCTGCGTAAAGCGATAGACAAGCCTTTTGATCTTCCTTTACTGGAAACTCAGCAAGGATTGGGCTTCAGACTGATTGCTCCTGAATAGATCCGACCTGAAAAAGTTATCAACTATTGGCCAATTGCCTTGGCTATCCTATTGCTCTTTCGGCGCTACAATCTCGCAGCCTTGTCCATGAAAAACCAGCGATTTAATAAAGGGCGTAATGGCAATAGTTAATGATGTTCTGTTTATGAATGCCTTAACATCAACCGCAACAGCCTGATCAAAATGCTTGATCCATTCTTCGGTAATTTTGAGTTGAGCTTCCATTTCACTGAGTGCAAAGGGATCAAAATCGAACTCGGTTTTATCGACAGCCTGCTTCATGGCTTTTAAAGCCATCGACTCAATCTGTTTTGCAAAACCATTGAACACTTCCGCGCCCTCTGCCTTTTTGATCCTGTCAATGTCGCCGGGTGATGCATAGGTAAGAAATACCCCTTGAACGCCTTGCCTATCATTCTTGCATGCGCCTCCATCCATCATATTGATAAGCCGCAACTCTTTTCCCTCAACCAGCACACTGGAAGGAGGCATCTCTTCGGATTGAGGAATGCTTTGCGCTTTTTCCTCCGGCACGGGTGCTGCAATTTTTGCCTCCTCGGTCGGAAGCGGTTTAACCGGTTCGGTTGAACAGGCCGATATCACTAGCGCGAAAGTTAATAACGTAAAAAGTCTGATTAATGTCATGAGCGTATCTTTTTTAAGGTAGGTGGTTATAAACAGACGATCAGTATTCCATGTAATCTGAAGTTTCCCAGTTTTTATAGGTTTGTCCAGGCTGGTTAGATAACTTAGCCATCTTAAAGCCCGATTAAGCTTTTTATAAGTTTAATTTTGTAAGATTTAGCCTACGCACATGCTTGACAATTTGTACATAGATTTGAAATCAATCTTTACCTGAAAATAAAGATCAATCAGTTTATACAAAAATCGTCATCTCGGCAGGGATTGCCGAGATCCAGATGCCATGGATGGCGAGCGCCGAACACATCCTTGTGCTCTGGATTCCGGCAATCCATGCCGGAATGACGTTGTTGCTGAAGCTCTTAATAAACAGGAAGTTTTAAGTCTGCATGGGAAAAAATTAAAACAGCTGAGATTGAGTTTTACTCATTGTCTTCCTGGACAAGCTCAAAAGTGTGCGTTGATTCAATAAATGGACCCTAACTTTATCAAATGAAACCGACTTCTGACTTTCTGCAAACCACGTCACATCAAATTCAACCGATTTTATTAAACTCTTTTCCCAGCGGATCGAGAAAAGAAAAAAATCCATTCATAAAGATCCGAGTAATTAAAGATTCAAAATAGGGCAAAACCATCGAAAGGTGGTGACGCAAAGTTTCCAGTCTAACGGAGTTACTCCTATGATAGTGGGATTGCTAAAATGGCGAAATTACAATGATTTGGCTATTTTAATTCACATTCATGGAACTCCTTCGGGCAATTAATATAGGAGAAGAGTCATGTACTCATCTAAAAGCCGAAGCAGTGACAAAAACCAAACCAAACACACTCATGTAATAAAACCAACGTTAACAGCAGCCCTCATGCTGGGTGTCTATGGCGTTTCAGGGCTTGCAGTTGTCAATGCTGCGCCCGCCTGGAAAGCCGGACAAATTTTAGTTAAACCTAAAGCCGGATTATCGGACGTTGAGTTTGATAGCATTCTGAAAAAAAACAAAGGTCAATCAAAAGGCGCTATCGGCCGTTTGGGGGTGCATATTATTAATGTCCCTGCTCAAGCGGAAGAAGCGGTGGTTAAAGCGCTATCAAGAAACCCTCATGTTGAATTTGCCGAACTGGATATGGCAGTTGCGCCCAGTGCAGTTCCTAATGATCCAAGATACAGTACAAGCTGGCATCTGCCAAAAATTCAAGCGCCCACCGCATGGGATAAAACAAAAGCGGACGGTATTATCATTGCCGTACTGGATACAGGTATTGATAGTGCGCATCCTGAATTTGCAGGAAAACTATTGCCAGGGTGGAATGCGGTCGATGGAAGTAATGACACGTCCGATATAAATGGTCATGGTACTGCTGTTGCCGGAACCGCTGCAGCGGCAAGCAACAATGCGGTAGGTGTGGCTTCAGTAGCTTGGAATGCACAGATTTTACCGGTTCGTATTTCAAACAGTACTGACAGTTATGCCTATTGGAGCGATATAGCCAAAGGATTGAATTGGGCTGCCAATCAAGGTGCAGATGTTGCCAATATTAGTTATATGGTTACAAACAGCTCAACGGTAACCACGGCAGCTCAATACATGCGCAGCAAGGGAGGATTGGTTGTAGTTGCGGCTGGTAATGATGGTGTCGATCCTGGGTTTGCAAACAATACACAGATGATCACTGTTTCAGCAACGACCAGTACCGATGCAAAAGCATCGTGGTCTAATTTCGGTGCATTAATCGATGTTGCCGCGCCGGGCGCTTCCATCCAAACCACTACGCGAGGAGGGGGGTATGCTAATTGGAATGGTACTTCTTTTGCCGCGCCGGTAACTGCAGGCGTTGTAGCTTTGATAATGGGAGCTAATCCAATGCTGACAGTTGATGAAGTTGAAAATGTATTAAAAACATCATCTGACAAAATTGCGGGAGACATACATCCTTACTATGGACACGGTCGGGTTAACGCGGCGACTGCTGTTTCGATGGCTACGAGTATCGTCAAGTTGGAAACAGATACACAAGCACCCAGTGTCAATATTTTCTCTCCTGTTGGAGGAAGTTCTGTGAGTGGTCTGGTTCTAGCAGAGGTTAATGCGACTGATAATGTCGGAGTATCGGAAGTGTCTTTGTATGCTAACGGATTGTTGGTGGGTACTGATGGCACAGCACCTTATCAGTTTTCCTGGGATTCAAAGCAAGTGGCTGATGGCAATGTAACACTAACTGCAGTGGCTTTTGATGCAATCGGTAATCAAGGTAGTTCGGCTAAAGTCCTGGTTACTGTTAAAAACAATGTGGTTGTTGATCAGCAAGCCCCTACAGTAACTATCTTAAATCCAGCGAACGGTAGCAAGATAGGTAAGGTCGTAGCGATCAGTGTTGTAGCAAAAGATGATGTCAGTGTTGCAAATGTAAAGCTTTATGTGGATGGTAAGTTAGTCAGCTCAGTCAATGGCAGCTCGTTGTCCTACAGCTGGAATGCTAATAAAGCCAAGGTTGGCGCTCATACCATAGACGCAATAGCTACTGATTCTTCAAACAAAACCGCCAAGCAAACAATAACTGTTTATAAATAATAGAAATTTCAAGCAAAAAAACGCCGGCTGATGCCGGCGTTTTTTTCTTACAAGTTTAAGAGATTAAGCTTTTTTTCTTTTGCGCAGGTGAGTCAGGCCAAATCCCAATAAGCCAGTGCCTAATAAAGCTATCATGCCTGGCTCTGGTACTGAACCGGTACCGGTGCCACCGTTACCTCTGCGATAATACACGCTGATATGGGAAATTTCTTTTGTATTTTGTACATTAAATGGGGGGTTTTCGAATGGTGATGAATATGCACCACCAATCGTTTTGGTCATATCAATTAGATAACCTACCAAATTTGTATCTGCGCCATCTTTAAAGATTAGCATTACATCGCTTAATATTGCGTCAGTAGCTTTTGTAAAAGTACCGCTTTCATCGTCGCCAGTAAAATTAAAGATACCGATACCTAGAAGATTAGCGGTATAAGTTCCAGAGTTACTGCCAGTTTCGTACTTACCATCGTATAACCAATTGGTTATGTTAAAAAAGCCTTTGTCATTGACAAACAAGGTGGGATTTAGTGTGTCATTTTCTTTGCCATTTAAAGGGCTTAAAATTGTACAGTCTATATTAGGTGTTACATTGTCCAATATATTAGCTGTGCAAGTTTCGAAAGCCGCACTAGCAGAACTGGAAAATACAAGTCCTAGTAGGAGGGTAGATGCAGAAAGTACACCCGTTATCTTTTTTGTAATCATGACTTAAACTCCATGGAATAAATGAAAAATTTTTCCGAAACTAAAGCAAAATTTCTAGTACCAGACTACCTATATTCTAAGCACTGAATGTGCCTTATTTTAAAATTTGTTTTAATTCAAAGAGATATTTGTATTTTTACAATGGGATTTCGTTTTTCAAGAAGGGTGTTGTAAAAATAGTTGACATTATTCAATGGCAAATTAATCAATTTTTGTGTGGCAAAAGTAACAGACGGATTGAAAAGCCTTATTTATACGATATTTGCGATGCATAAAGGGGAATCTGTGAAATACTTCGCAGTATTAAAAAAATTGACATCAAAATACACACAAATTTAAATTTTGGTCTAAGAGGTGATTTGCATCACCCATTAGAAGAAAGAATTCTTAATAATACTATTTAAAACAATAACTTAAACTCTTTATTTTAGATGTTGTAATGAATGAAAAATATAATCGAAGTGTAAAATTTTTCGACATTTGGATTGGCTTTATGGAGCAAATTAATTACTAGCGCCGCTTGTAACAGTGAAATTCGCCATCGAGCCTATTGGCTGCGACCACGCTAACAGATAGAGTCGATTCAACCGCGAGCGTTTCGCTTCAAGTTGTTCCTCCCAAGCATCCCGCTAAAACTATTCAGTTGACCCTTGCCCCCCATTGAAATTACCATGATAAAAAAGAAACTGGGGCATGCGTATGGGTCAGGAAATTTCGGTTTCACATTATGACTTAGGCGATTTCGACCTTTTTCATCAAAAGCTGCATGAAGAAACGGCGCTGCTCGCTCACTTAATTGAACAACAGGGGTTTTCGACCCGGCATCCGGTCGCCGGTTTTGAAATTGAGGCGTGGCTGGTTGATGATGATATGCGACCTGCGCCGATCAATGATCAGTTTCTGGCCGGATTGAATGATCCGCTGGCCTGTGCAGAATTGGCAAAATTCAATATAGAACTCAATAGCACACCGACGCCATTGGCAGGCAATGTCTGCAGCCGCCTGAAAAATCAATTGCAAGCGACCTGGAATAAAGCGGTTCGGCATGCTGACAGTTTGAACAGCCGGATTATCATGATCGGCACGTTACCCACGCTGGAGAAAGCCGACCTCAATTTGGGCAATATGTCCGATCTTAACCGTTACCACGCGCTTAATGAGCAAATCCAGCTGGCTCGCGGACAACCGGTTCATCTGGATATCGCCGGGATTCAGCATCTTAAGCTTGATCATCATGATGTCATGCTGGAAGCGGCGACGACTTCTTTTCAGATTCACACGCAAGTGCCTTTGTCCTTTGCGCATCATTTTTACAATGCCTCGATCATTGTCTCCGCGCCCATGGTGGCGCTCTGTGCGAATGCCCCGTTTTTGTTTGGCAAAAACCTCTGGCATGAATCCAGAATTCCTGTTTTTGAACAAGCCATACAAGCCGGTGGTTATGCGGCAGCGGCTCAAGGGCCTGTCAGGCGGGTAGGCTTCGGTACCGGTTTCGCAAGAAAATCCATTCTGGAGTGTTTTCAGGAAAATCTGGATCATTTTCCGGTTCTGTTGCCTGAAGATTTAGGTAGTGCGACGGAGCGTTTTCAGCATTTAAAACTGCACAACGGCACTATCTGGCGATGGAATCGGCCGTTGATCGGTTTTGATGAAGATGGAACGCCGCATGTTCGCATCGAGCACCGCACACCCGCAGCCGGGCCTACCGTCGTCGATGCGATTGCCAATGCGGCCTTTTTCTTCGGTCTGAGCAAAAGTTTATGCGATGACCTGGTTGAGAAGGGTTTGCGGGTCAGCTTTAGTCAGGCCAAGGATAATTTTTATCAGGCCGCCCGCTTCGGTCTGGATAGCAAGATAGTTTGGTTCGACGGCAACGAACATCCTATTCGTCAGTTGTTTAAAACAGAGTTGCTGCCTCGGGCCATACTCGGCTTAAAGTCGTTCGGAATTTCCCGGTGCGATATTGAAGATTTTTTGGCTATTATTCAGCAGCGTGTCGCTAACCGTCAGACCGGCTCGCAGTGGCAGCGTGACTTCATCAAAAACAATACGGACGATTTCACTGCCCTGACCCGGCGCTATCTCGAAAACCAAAACACCGGTAATCCCGTAAGCGAATGGATGTTAACGTGAATAACCTGGAATTAAAGCAATATGACTTTCTGCCTGAAGGCGTTTTGGATGCGACGCCTGAATTATTGGTCAACCACTTGCCGCAACCTGCGTTGATTCATTTAAGCGGAAAACAGGCCGCACCTTTATTTGTCTCGGTGCTGTTGCATGGTAATGAACCGACCGGCTTGCTGGCGATACAGGCCTTATTAAAAAAATATCAAAACCGCAGTTTGCCGCGTTCGATGTCGATTTTTTTCGGCAATGTTCAGGCCGCAGGGGAAGGTTTAAGACGGTTGAACGGTCAACCGGATTACAATCGTATCTGGCCCGGAACTGAATTACCCGATTCCCCGGAAACCCGAATGGCGCAGGACATTGTCGATGTGATGCGGGCCAGAAACGTATTCGCCAGTGTTGATATTCACAACAATACCGGGCTAAATCCCCATTACGCCTGCATCAATAAATTGGACCACCGCTTCTTGCAACTGGCCTCTCTTTTCGGTCGACTGGTTGTGTATTTTACCCGGCCAAAAGGCGTCCAATCGGCTGCTTTTGCCGAGTTGTGTCCGGCGGTTACGCTGGAGTGCGGAAAACCTGGCCAATTGCATGGCGTCGAGCATGCGCTGGAATATTTGAACAGTTGCCTTAATTTATCCGGGCTACCCGATCATCCTGTTCACGAACAGGATATCGATGTTTATCATACTGTGGCCCAGGTCAAGGTTGCCGATTCCGTTAAATTCAGCTTTCAGGAACCTGAATCAGATCTGCTGCTGGACCCCGACATTGAGCGAATGAATTTCAATGAAATTTCAGCGGGTACTGTTTTGGGCAAGGTCAACGGTTCTTTATCGATGCCGCTGATTGCATTGGATGAACGGGGCCTGGATATCAGTACTCGGTTTTTCGAAATTCAGGGCGGTGAATTGTCGGTGATTCGAAAAACCATGCCGTCAATGCTGACATTGGATGAGCGCGTGATCAGGCAGGATTGTTTGTGTTATCTGATGGAAAGACTGCAGCAATCAGCGCCAACGCCTTGAAATGTTGGGTTGGCTATCGCCAACCCAACCTACGTTTTATTCTTTGCCGATCTTGCTGATTGTTTTAAATGAGCACTCGCTATTTACGGTACGTACGTCTTTCTGCTTTTGCTTTTTTCGGCTGATTATCCAAACCTGTGTATTTGGTTTTAAAGCGCAGCGTTTTTTCTGTTCGCATTGAATCCAGGCTACCTTTGGGTTGAAACAGAGGTACCAGATGCTGCTTGCCATTACCGATTAAATCCGCTCTTCCCATGGCTTTAAGCGCATCTCTGAGCATCGGCCAGTTTTTGGGGTCATGGTAGCGCAGAAACGCTTTGTGCAGTCTGCGTTGTTTGATCGATTTGGGGATAGAAATATCGGGCGCTTTTCTGCTGACTTTGTGCAGTGTGTCTTTTCCTGAGTGGTACATGGCTGTTGCGATAGCCATCGGAGAGGGGAGAAAGGCCTGGACCTGATCCGCTCTAAAGCCGTTGCGTTTCAGCCAGACGGCAAGATTCAGCATGTCCTCATCGGTGGTGCCGGGGTGGGCGGCGATAAAATAAGGAATCAAATACTGTTCTTTGCCCGCTTCCTTGGAATATTGATCGAACATTTGCTTGAAGCGATCATAAGAGCCCATGCCCGGTTTCATCATTTTTGAAAGCGGACCTTGTTCCGTATGTTCAGGGGCGATTTTAAGATAACCGCCGACATGATGCGTCACCAGTTCCTTGACATATTCCGGCGATTCGACCGCCAGGTCATAACGCAGGCCTGACGCGATAAAAATTTTCTTGATGCCGGGCAACGTCCGTGCCCGGCGGTACAGTTTGATCAACGGCGCATGATCGGTATTCAGATTGGGACAAATGCCGGGATACACACAGGACGGTCTGCGGCACGCGGTTTCTATTGCTTTATCCTTGCAGGCCAGGCGGTACATATTGGCCGTAGGGCCGCCCAAATCGGAAATATGGCCGGTAAAGTTGGGCGAAGTGTCGCGAATGGCTTCAATTTCACGAATAATCGAATCTTCGGAGCGGCTCTGGATAATGCGGCCTTCGTGCTCGGTAATCGAACAAAAGGTGCAGCCGCCGAAACAGCCGCGCATGATGTTGACCGAATGCTGAATCATTTCAAAAGCGGGCACATTCGCTGTGCCGTACAGTTTATGCGGCAATCGTGAATAAGGCAGATCGTAGACGCCGTCCATTTCCTTCGTCGTTAGCGGAATGGGTGGGGGATTAACCCACAGTTCACGGTCTCCATGTTTTTGAATCAAGGCTCGGGCATTGCCTGGATTGGTTTCACCGTGCATGACACGGGAAGCGTGAGCATAGAGAATAGGATCGTCCTTGAGTGTTTCGTAGTCGGGCAGACGGATCACCGTCTGAGCACGATTATCTCGGGTGATGCGCGGTTCGAAGCGAATCACGGAGCTGTCTTTATCCGGTTTGTCGGCACACGCAGGTTCTTCCTGATACGGGTTTTGGGCGGGTGTCAGCGGGCCTGGCTTGTCAATTTGTGTGGAATCTTTGGTCACCCAGCCTTCGGGCAGTTGTTTGACAAAATGGGCGGTACCGCGAATAAACGTCAGATCGGCTATGGTTTCGCCGTTAGCGAGTCTGTGAGCAATCTCGACGATTTGTCTTTCCGCATTACCGTAAACCAGCAAATCGGCTTTGGAATCCAGCAATACCGATTTGCGCACTTTATCCGACCAGTAATCATAATGTGCGATGCGCCTGAGACTGGCTTCAATTCCGCCGATGATAACAGGTACATTTTTGTAGGCTTCTCGGCAGCGGTGCGAATACACATTAACGGCCCGATCAGGACGTTTGCCCGCTTCGCCGTTAGGTGTGTAGGCATCGTTGGAGCGAATTTTCTTATCCGAGGTGTAACGGTTGACCATGGAGTCCATGTTGCCGCCCGTTACGCCGAAAAACAGGTTGGGCGCTCCTAAACGTCTGAAATCTTCAACACGGGTCCAGTCCGGCTGAGAAATAATGCCCACTCTAAATCCCTGTGCTTCCAATAAGCGTCCGATCAGCGCCATGCCGAAACTGGGGTGATCGATGTAGGCGTCTCCGGTGACCAGAATCACATCGCAGGAATCCCAGCCCAGTTGATCCATTTCTTCGCGTGTCATCGGAAATTCGGGTGCTATACCGTAACGGTGAGCCCAGTATTTGCGATAACCGAACAAATAAGGTGAGGAAGGTGATAAAGCGAGAGACGTCATGATTTTACTACTCGTGAAAAAAGGCTGGTGTTATTGCGTTTAAGATCGTGAACAAAAAAAGGAAATTCCAATTCAAAACGTTGTTGCAGAAGGTCCGCGCGTTCTCTTAAGGTTTTCATAGAGATCTTGGCAATGCCGGGATTGAAGGCAAACCCGATGATATTGCCCCGGCCGCGTACCGGTAAATACAGAACCCGCCAATCAAAAACTTTGCCTAATTGCCAGCATACCTGCTGAAACAAAGGTTTATCGGTGCCCCATAAGTTAATGGCCAGGATGCCGTCTTCGTTAAGCAAGGTCTTGCAATCGTCAAAGAAAGCCTCGCCACTGACCGAATTCGCCATGCCTTGATGATCGAAGGCATCGATCATCAGCAGGCCGTACTGACCCCTGTGCGTTAGACTGCGTTGACGGATAAAGTGCCCGCCATCGCCAATGATGATTTTTAAGCGGGGATCCAGCGGCAGATCAAAATGGCTGCGAGCAATTTTGACCACGCTGCGGCGGTACTCAATCACTTTGATCTTGCACTCGTCAAATTGATACAACATATATTTTGCCAGAGAGCCGCCGCCCAGACCTATCATGAGCACCTCGCCGGGGTCGTCTTTAAACAACAGCCAACCCATCATCGCTCTGGCATACATAGAATGCAGACAATCGGGATTGTTAATAAGCATGCTGCTTTGTCTGGCCGAGGTGCCGAAATGAAGTGAGCGAACTCCCATTGTTTCGATAATTTCAATGATGCCCTCATCGTCATGGCTTTGAAAGACGAGCAGACCTTCGTATTTGTACATACTGTTAATGGCGGTAAAAACCTAGCTATTTTGTCTGAAATTAGCCGGTATGTCTTGAAGAAAATTAAATGAGGTCTATGTTTGGAAACAAATCCGGTAAATAAGCAAGAATTATTCGATAGACAAAGCCCAAAGATGGGCCGCAATCAGAGCCCGGTAAGGTGAAAAAGGCATCAGCCAGTCTCGGGTTTGTTCTTCGCTTATTTTTTCAGAGTGGCCCAGCAATGCCTGTAAACCCCGGCGGACAGCCACGTCGCCATGCAGCGATCCGTCCAGCCATCCGAAACCACGCATCAAAGCGTAGCTGAGCGTCCAAGGCCCTATGCCGCGCAGGCTTAACAAGCGAGCGCTGATTTCGTCAACCGGGAGTGAGGTTTCTATCCATTCGTCTAAAGGCAGCCGGTTTTCCATAATCATCGCACTCAAAGTGAGTAGGGTCCTGGATTTGGTTTGCGAGTAGCCCGCTTCTCTTAATGCCATTTCATTTAACAGAGCAATCCGGGCTGCATCGGGATAACACAGCAGCCCGCCTGAATGTCTCACACTTGCCCGTTGAATCAACTTGCGCCGAATAGAGATCGCGGCAGCTACGCTGATTTGCTGGCCGGTAATAGCCCAAGTTAACGCTTCAAAAGGCGTTGCTGCCAACGGAACTCTTAATCCGGGGTTACGAAGGATCAGCGGACCCAGCTGCGGGTGATCGCGGTAAGTGTGCTCAAATGTATCAATAGGCTGAGTCAGGCCCAACATACGCTTGACCATGGCCGATAGTTTATCCTGCCCGGATGACGGATTGGGGCCATCTACTAATAGTTCAGCCTCGGCGGTTTGATCTCTGAAATGAATCGTTAGGCATGCAGGCTGATGGTTCCAGATCAGTCCTTTTCGGATGAACCGGATTCCAACCTGTTCGGCTACTGATTGAAGATCGCGCCGATGGAAGGCAAGGAAATCTTCCGTCCTGAAATCAGCTGGAAGTTCAATCGAATGGATCAAAATAAGGGGCCTATATTAAGCGCACATGCAGGAAAAAATTTATTATTTCAATCAGGAAGCCTCGCATCCATGCAATTTGGACCCCGGCAATCCATGCCGGGGTGACGTTACGAACAAAATTCATCGGAAGCAATAACGTTTAGATTTTAGCTGAAGCTTGTTAGTAATCAGAATTTCTTTTGTACATGTATTTAAGGTTGATTAAAAATATCTGAAGCCTTGCTTGACTCGTTTTGATTTATCCTGTTTAATACGCGCTCTTTCAAGGCGAGCCCAGGTAGCTCAGTCGGTAGAGCAGAGGACTGAAAATCCTCGTGTCGACAGTTCGATTCTGTCCCTGGGCACCACAAATTATAAAGGCTCATGAGTTTTTAACTCTTGGGCCTTTTTTGTTACCCCGAAATAATCCAGGTTTGGCGTAACATCAGTTAGCCTTCCATTGGAAACTTTCCATGGTGCTCTTGCACAACCCCGTCTCTTCCCCCTTGATCCAGCCCTTTCCTTCGCTAAAGCCTTCTGGCAAATCGGCCAGGGTGGGTCCAAATTTCCGGGTTTTACAGCCTTGGGCGTGAGGATTCTCACAGCAACACTTCATCGCGGCCACATGCTTTTTAAATATTGCCGAATCCACAGGCATGGGAGGCATCCAGCTATTTCGAGAGCTGGTGGTCATCCAGGCACTCAAGGCCGTATTGGGGTGATTTGTCGCGGAATCGATCAGATAGCCGCAGGTGCCTGAGGTGGTCATGTTATGACACTGTGTGCAGAGCTGATTCATGCCATCTATTGGCTCGGTCGTGACTTGACGGATGTTATGGCTGTAAAAATAATTTTTAAACGGTTCGCCCACGGCTAAAAAAGGCAGTTTGGCCATCACCCGAATATCGGGCAAGCCGTTTTTCGAATTGATATAGGGGCTGTATTTGACACCATGTGGATTGTGGCAGCCCACACATCCGGCAGATGCGGTAAATTCTGGGCTTTTGAATGCCTTATTGGCATCGCGGTACCAGAGTTCCTGGGGAAAATCCTCCGGCGGCCTTGCCTGTTCAGCAGTGAAGCTATTTAAAAATTGGTCTTTTGATGGCAGTGGCGTATCCAGCGGCGGCAAGAAGCCCAGCACTGCATCGCCGTATTGCGTGACATAGCAACTCTTGCCGGTAATGGTATTTCGCAGAATGATGCCGATATCGTTAAAGGTATTGTAAAGGTAATAAAGTTCTTTTTTTTCAGCCGACGGTGCGTTTTCAAAGTGTGTCTTTCTTTGCGCCTGATTCATGCCCAGATTTGTTTTGGTTTGGCGGAACCAGTTTTTTTCAAGCTGATTGCCTTTTTGTCGGCAGTTGAGAATCATGATATTTTTATCGTCCAGGTTCAAGACCTGGAGATGCGAATATGTCCAGCAGCCCTGATCGCCGCCGAGCCAATGCGGGTTATCACATTTTTTGCTGTTGGAAAGCAGCCCCCAGTTATCGGCTTTGATTTCCTGTTTATCGACATAGACTGGAACCAGTTTACCATCCAGACAGGACAGTATGGGCAAGTCACGGGTGATGCCAAGCTCCGCCTTACATTCTTTGACATACTGATAAACATCATAACCTGATGCCACTTCATCAGTATCCGCTTTAAAAAATACCAATAATGAAAATAGTCCAATCAGAGTCAGCGCCAGTGCTGTTTTCATGATACTACCTCCTGTTTCAATCAACTCACTGTGGAAAGAGGTTGTTTTTTAGTTCGCCGCGATAGACGACACTCATATTTATTTCAATAACCTAAACATATTGGAAAAGTCGTCTGTCCAAATAATACTTTCAACCGGAGTCGTACCCGTGCTTTTGGCTTGTTGTAATGCCGATACTTGCAGAAAAGGCTGGTTTTTGCTGAGTAATGCCCAGTCGGCACGATACCAGCCCCGATTTTCTGAGGGCTGAGATTGCACCAGCAAATAGTCATAACCGGCACGTTTGGCCATGCCGCTGACTAAGGGCCGCAAATCCAGATAATGATTGGTAATATGGATTGCCAATACGCCATCGGGGCGCAAATGACTCAGATACAATTGCAGAGCCTGCTCGGTGAGCAAGTGCATGGGTATTGCATCGCCATTGAATGCATCAAGAATCAATAAATCGAATGCTTGTGGGGGTTCACGCTCTAACGCCAAGCGCGCATCGGACACGACAACGTCATAGCGAGCAGCGGTATTTTTCAGGAAAGTGAAATAAGTTTTAGCATATTCGACCACTGCCGGGTCAATGTCGTAAATACGAAAATAGTCATCCGGCTTGCCATAGGTCAACACCGTCCCTGTGCCCAGCCCGACCAGACCCACTCTCCGTCCTTG
This sequence comes from Methylomicrobium sp., assembly GCA_018333785.1. Classification (GTDB taxonomy): domain Bacteria; phylum Pseudomonadota; class Gammaproteobacteria; order Methylococcales; family Methylomonadaceae; genus Methylicorpusculum. The sequence goes on from JAGXSU010000108.1 coordinate 28,519, forward strand.
CTCTCTCGAAAAATGCGTCAGGGCCAGCCCGACTCCGGAATCATTGCCATAATAAGCAGTAGGCCATTGATTTTTTTCTTCTGACAAAAACTGGAAACCATGATCGATGGCACCGTGCCTCATTACCCGCTTGGCCAAGTCCGGATTTTCTAAAGACCGTTCTTCCACGCGCAAAACGCCGTAAAAATTACGGCTGACCTGGATTTTTCCGGAAGCCGCCTGAAAAGCCTGGTTGGCCAAGTTCACTCCCAACCAGATCAACATTGCGCCTGCCAACAACCAGAGTAGCGGCTTACGGCGCTTCTGGCCTGATAATTGACTGTCCACAGCGACGGCATAAAAGGTCAGCAAGCAGCATACAAACAGACTGATGTGAAACTCGTAATACATTGTAAACAGCAAGGGCGCCACTACGGCGGCGAAAGTCCCGCCTAATGCCCCACCTGCTGAAATCGCAAGGTAATAAGCCGTCAACTGACTCGGGTGAGGCCGCAGTCGATAAAGCTCGCCGTGACACGTCATACAGCAGAAAAACAAGCCTGCACTGTAAATACCGACTTGAGCTTCCAGCGTGAAGTCTCCTCCACCGTAAAGCACAGCGACCAACGCGATAGCCGCAATTACCAGAGCTGGAATGAAAATTCGTCGTTGATACCAATCATGCCGGGCGAAGCAAAAAATATACGACATAATAAACAGGCTTAGCGGCGCCACCCATAGAAAGGGGACGCTCGCCACATCCTGACAAAGCTGATTGGTCGTTGCCAGCAGCAACGTCGAGGTGGCCGCAGGCAATGCCAGCCAAAAAAGCCACAACTGAGAGGGTGACAGTCGATCGGAGATGTGTGTTTCGTCATCAATCGCAACGGGTTTGGCAACAATTTTCTCTGCCTTGGCCAGTCGACGAAAATCCAATGCGACTCCGCCGCATAACAACACATAAATGAAAAAGCCTGCGGACCAACCCAACGTCTGTTGTCCCAATTTAAAATAAGGTTCGAACAGAATCGGATAGCTCAATAATGCCAGCAAAGAACCAAAATTAGACAGCGCGTAAAGCGTATAGGGAGAACGATTGGGATTGATTCGAACTATCCATGCCTGCAGCAAAGGACTGGTGGTTGAAAGGATGAAATAAGGCAAACCGATGCTGCTCATCAGTAGCAAAATGATATCCAGTGTCGGTTGATCGCTGTTTTCGGGTTTGAACGATTGCTCCGGGGTCACCGGCAAGGCTAACAGTGCAACCAATAATAGAGCGGCATGAATCAAACCCTGGTGTCGGCCGTGAAAACAGTCCAGGTTGAGATGTGCATAGGCATAACCAATCAACAAAAACACCTGAAAAAAAAGCATGCAGGTAATCCATACCGCTGGACTTCCGCCAAACCACGGCAGGATAAATTTGCCGATGACCGGTTCGAGCTGAAACAGCAAATAAGCGCCCCAGAAACTGGTAAACGCATACACTCCCCAACGAAGACCCGCAGCAGATAATGAGCTACGCATAACTATCTCCAAAAAATCACATTGAGTTCAATACTGATCATGCGTCATAGCAGGGCGCCTAACGGCTCAATTTAACCAGATTTATAGGAAATTTTAAAGGCACTGTTCGCATTAAAAGTGGCTGTCATTCCGGCAATCCCTGCCGGAATGACGACCTTCGGTCATGTGAAACCTGAAATCTTACAAAGTAGAGTTATCCCGAAAAATGAGTGTTTGTAGTGAACGTTGGATTGCCGTTCTTTGGAGGGTTCAAAAATGCTTGTTTGTCAAAGAATTGTTATCCCTTCAACAGGTCAAAAATTAAGAAATGGTCAACTGTTTATAAAGCAATTCCAGCTTTGTTGAGGGTAAGGGGATGGAGAATAAGAAGCCCTGGCCGACTTGGCAGCCATGCTTGTTGAGAAATTCCAGTTGGCCCTGATTTTCAATGCCTTCGGCAATGATCAGTAAATCCATGTTTTGGGCAATATCAATGATCGATTTGATCAGCATTTTATCATCGGGATCGTTTGCCAGATCCTGTATAAACGATTGATCGATTTTTAGAATGTCCAGTGGGAATTTTTTTAAATAGGCCAGCGACGAGTAGCCTGTACCAAAATCATCCAGACTGAGCAGGACACCCAGTGATTTTAATCGGTGCATGACGCGGATGGCTTCGCCCATATTCTGCATCATCATGGATTCGGTAATTTCCAGAATCAATGCTGAGCCTGGAATATGAGTGTCGTGCAGTATTTGCTGTATGTCATCGAACAGGCTAGCATTTAAAAACTGCCGGGATGACAGATTTACGCTCATTTTAAGATCATGATTGCCTTGCTGATGCCAGGCCGATAACTGCCGGCAGGCGCGTTCAAGTACCCATAAACCCATTTTATCAATCAAACCTGTTTCCTCGGCTATTCTGAGGAATGCTTCCGGTAACAACAGGCCTTTGTTGGGATGATGCCAGCGTATCAAGGCTTCAAAGCCAAATAAACCTTCGTTGGACAGTTCGATAAACGGTTGATAAACCAGATCGAATTGCTGCTGAGGGAGCGCATTGATCAGATCGTGTTCAATCGAGCTGCGAATAAGCGCATTTTTTCGCATTTCCTCGGTGTAATGCTGATAATTGTTGCGACCTGCTTCTTTGGCGTAATACATGGCGGAATCTGCATTTTTAATCAGTTCAGCGGCTGACGTGCCATGTGTCGGGAAAAGAGAAATGCCGATACTGCCCGACGTGATGAATTGCGTATTGGCTACCGAATAGGGTTTTGCCAATTCATGGGACAGTTTTTCTGCAATTTGTTGACTGGTTTCTACTGCAGTGCTCTGATCCTTGAAATGGGTTAGAAGAATGATGAATTCATCTCCACCAAAACGGCAGACCGTATCGGTTTCCCTGACACAAGCGGTGAGACGGTTCGCGACATCCTGTAATAAAATGTCGCCGGCCAAATGCCCGTAGGTATCATTGAGTAATTTAAATCGGTCCAGATCCAGAAAAAGAATGGCCAAATATTCTTTTAACCGGCTTGCGTTCATGATCGCTTGATTAAGGCGATCGCTGAATAACACGCGATTGGGCAGTTTGGTTAACAAGTCGTAATGCGCTAAAAGCTTTATTTGCTTTTCTTGCTGCTTGCGTTGCGTGATATCTGAAAAGATGGCAATAAAATGTTTTATCTTGCCATACATGTCGGTTACAGACGTGATGCTCAGCCAAGTGATATAGGCGTCTCCATTTCGTTTAAGATTCCATATTTCGCCTTGCCAACGGCCGTTGTTCATCAATTGCGCCCACATCTCCTTGAAGAAATTCGCATCATGATGCCCGGAGCGGAATATTCGTGGGGATTTTCCAATCACCTCGCTGGCATCAAATCCGGTAATGGATGTAAACGATCTGTTAATGTTCAGAATTCTGTTCTTTTCATCCGTGATCATGATGCCTTCATCGCTGTTTTCAAAGACTTTTGCGGCCAGAATCAGCTCGTCTTCCAGGCGTTTACGGTCTCCTATCTCATGGACTGTGACTAATAAATAATCAGAGTTCTTACCTTCCGGAAAGGGGGTTTCAGTGATTAAGCGACCGCTCAATTCGATTTGTAATTGGGGTCCGCCGTATTTGAGTAATCTCAGTTCAATCCGTTTATTCTCGGGTTTGCGAAAAAACGCTCTGAAGCGTGAATTGAAAATATTTAAATCTTCGGGATGGATAAAGTTGGCAAAATAGTGACCTTCAAGTTGTCTGCTACTGAGATTCAGCATTTCCTGAATCGTCTGATTGGCTTTATGAACCCATCCGGTTTGGTCGAGTTTGAGATAGCCGACGGGGGCTAAATCAAATAATTGGCTGAAGCTGTTTTTTGAGGCGACCAATTGCTGGTAAGTCTCTTTAAGCGATTGGTTTTGCATTTCCAGTTCAATCTGATAAACGTTAAGCTCATGAAGCAGCGTTTTCAGATCGTCGACGTTGATCGTTTGTTGGCCTCCTGGAAATGCGGACAGAAATTCCTCTGCTTGCTTTCTTAAATCATTTTTTTCATATATCGCCATGGCTTTGCCTGACTCAATTAACCATCGATAGGTCTTTCCGTTGTGACGATCAGCATGGTTTCGCCATTTTGATAGCCCAGAACCGATGCGATCACGTTAACAGTGATGATTTCTTTGCTTTTGCTGAGCCGGTGGGCTTGAGTGACTTGATAAGGTGTTTTTCCTGTCTTGATTTTTTCAAATAAAAGCTGTCCGTCAGGCCTGTCTATTTCGGGTATTATGGCTTCGAATCTCATCGTGATCGCTTCCTGTTGTGTCCATCCGTACAATTTTTCAGCCCCTTTATTCCAGGCGATAATTTTCCCTTCAAAGTCTAGCAGAACAATGGCTTCTGATACGTCCATCCGCAGCATGGAAAGCCGCTGCATGCAGTTTATGCAGCTTTTCTTTTCGATTTCGTGGAAGCTGCGTTGATCTCTTTCCGTAAGGGCCAATAATTCTCCGGTTTCCTTACTGGGATAAAGCAGGGAGGAGGATACTGAAACTTCAATGATTTCGCCCTGTTTGGTAATGCGTCTGCTTTCAAATTGAGGGATAGACTCGCCTCTGCGCAGCATGGCGACTATCTGATGCATTGCCGGACGGTCGATTACGGGCACCAGGTCTTCAAAACGCATCTGCAGTGCTTCTTTTTCTGTCCACCCATACAACTTCTCAGCGCCCCTGTTCCAGGTAATGATATTGCCCGCCGAATCTTGTAAGGACATGGCGTCCAGCGAGTAGTTAACAAAGCTGGCCAGCCTATGCATTTCCTCTCTGGCTTGTGTTTCAAGATCGTCTTGAGTCTGCTTCAACAAGTCAATATTGACGAAGGTTAAAATCACCCCTGCAAAAATGGTGTCCGATACGGCATAGGGAATGATACGCATAAAAAACCAATTGCCGTGCTGCGTTTGGATTTCCTGTTCGTGAATGGTCTTTTTTTCTATGACTCGGTAAATCTGTTCTTCAAGATGAATGTCTTTGATTGAATGTGTTAAATGAAAAAAGGGCCGTCCAATATCGTTGTCGACAATATGGAAAAGACTTTGCAGTTTATGCGTGAAACGGCGGATATCCAGGTTTTCATCAAGAAATAAAATGCCGATATTGGTGCTGTTGAACAGATTATCCAGATCGTTGTTCAGAATGGTAAGTTCGGTTATTTTGCTCTGATGTTCGGCATTAACGGTATAAAGCTCTTCATTGACCGATTGCAGTTCTTCATTAGTACTTTGCAGTTCTTCATTACTGGCCAGTAATTCCTCATTGGTAGCTTGCAGTTCTTCGTTGGAGGTTTCCAGTTCTTCAACGGTTGCCTGAAGGTTTTCTCGGGTCAGTTGTAATTCATGTTCAAGATCATTGATACGTTGAGCTGCATCCTGATTGATGTCAAAGGTATCGGCAGAGGGAAGGTATTCGTAGGGGCTGTGATCTGCTTCCAGTATTAATATCGCAATCAGTATTTCCTGGCCTTTTCTGCCGGGTAACAAACGAATCTGGATATTCATAGAGCGGGCCTGCTCTTTTTCCCTGATTTTGATGTTTGAAAGATTGATGTTTTCGTTGCTTTTTAGCGCTTTACGAATACCCGTGGCAATGGGTATCGACAGATCTTTATTGACCAGTTTGGTGACATCGGTAATCAATTTGCCGCTGGGATAGGTCAAATATTTTTGGGCATCGCCAAAAATATGGGTGATGTCCAGTGTTTCATTCACTATCATCGTGAAAGGCAAAAAGTCCTTGGACAGGGCGTTGACAAAGCGTTCCAGGATTTTGTCTTCGTTGAATCGGGTGGCATAGGGTCGATTGCTTTGAGTAGTAACCGGTCTGTAACCGTTTTGCAAGGTCGGGATGGGGTCGGTAGGGCTTAGACCGACTGAACGGTATTTGCCTTTGGAGCGGTACAATTTGGATTTGGGGCTGACCATGTCAAAGTAGTCAACCATGTCGCCGATCGATTCGCTGGTACCCAGCATCAATAAGCCGTCTCTGACTAATGAAAAATTGAACAAGTCCAGAATTTTCTTTTGCAGGACCGGTTGCAGATAAATCAAAAGATTGCGGCAGCTTAACAGGTGAATATTGGTAAATGGCGGATCTTTGATCAGGTTATGCTGGGCGAATACCACCATTTCTCTGATGGATTGGGATATCTGAAAATTATCTTCGCGCCGCAAAAAATACTTTACCAGCAGGTGGGGGGGGATGTCCGCCGCGATGCTCTCCGGATAAAACCCGCTACTGGCTTTTTCTACGGCTCTGGCATCGACATCGGTGGCAAATACTTTGATTCTAAAAAAATGGCCGGAATGCTCCCTGTATTCAGCCAGCATAATTGCCACCGAGTAAGCCTCTTCACCGGAGGAACAGCCCGCTATCCAGACCCGTAACTCGTTATGGGTAATGGTGTTGATGAGTTTGGGTAACCATTTACTCCTGACTTCTTCAAAGACATTTTCGTCTCTGAAAAAATTGGTAACGCCAATCAATAATTCCTGAAACAACAGGGATATTTCCTGGGTATTTTCTTCGAGCAAGTCCCGGTATTCTTTCAGGTCCTTGCATTGATTTATCGTCACGCGCCGTTCTATGCGCCTGATAATTGTGTTCGGTTTGTAGAATGTAAAGTCGACTTTGTGCTTATCGCGCAGTAACGCAAAGATCCGGGTTAAATCGCTATCCTCGCTATGAATAGCTGCTTCCTGCACGGCGTAGGGATGTTTGACAAAAGCCAGCAGTTGCTTGGGCATGTCTTCCGGGGGCAGAATAAAATCAACCAGACCGGTAGCAATGGCATTTCTGGGCATGCCGTTGAATTTGGCGGTTTCTTCGTCCTGAACCATCACCATGCCGCCATGTTCTTTTATGGCACGTATTCCTCTTGTGCCGTCACTGCCGGTGCCCGACAAGATGATGCCAACGGCATGCTGATTCATATCTTCCGCTAATGAACGCAGAAAGACATCGATAGGAAGATTGAGCTCTTTGGAGTGATCCTGATTGTTCAGCAGCAGATGGCCGTGAAACAAGGTCAGATTTTTTCGGGGTGGGATCAGGTAGATGTTGTTGGGCTCTACCTTCATGCCTTCCTCGATACGATTGACCGGCATCGCGGTATGCTTGGATAACAGCTCAGCCATCAAGCTTTTATAATCGGGAGAAAGATGCTGAACAACAATGAATGAAAGACCGGTGTCTGGAGGCATTTTTTTGAAGAAGCTTTCAATGGCTTCCAATCCTCCGGCCGATGCGCCGACGCCTACAATGTAAGCTTTTTTGGGTGTAAGAGCTGAAGCGTCTTCAATCATGGCGGTTTTCGATCAGGAAAGGGTTAGCGTAAATCACTGATATCAGTGACGGTAAGAATCAGTTGGCTTTTTTCCGTGCCTTCGTCTAATCCGAAATCATTGCCGCTGTTCTGTTTGCCCAGTAATCTGACATAAAGTTCGCTGCCGTCCTTCTTTGTCACACTTAAATTGATACTTTTATCTTTAGGAGATTTAAAGAAAGCATTGAATCGGGAGTTAAATTGAGTTTTGTCGGATTCGGCGATAAAAGTTGAAAAATGTTTGTTGATCAGTTCCCGCTTTCCTATTCCCAGCATGTCCGAAAACGTGTCATTCGCTTTTTCTATGAAACCCTGGTGATTAACAATGATAATGCCGATGGGAGCTTGATGGAACAGGAAGTGATAACTGTTCCTGGATGCGGTCAGCTCATGATGTGCCGCTTTAAGCTCATCATTTTGCATCTGAAGTTCTATTTGATAAATTTGTAAATCGTAAAACAAGCGTTGAATTTCATCGGGGCTGATTTGACTGATTTCCTGGGGAGTAAAGTCAATAATTTGTTCAGCTTTTTGGCGAAGATTCAATTTCTCTTTGTTCACAACGTTTCTCCCTGTTTTATTAATTTCATGACTATAAATTTTAGCCGAGTTTATCATTAATACAGGGGGGTCAAGCATTTTGATTGAATTTTGAAGCTGTCTTGATCCGCATCAATGCGCTAATGTTAATCCAATATCAGCAGGGGTTGGGTGCTTTGAAAGTGTCGACCGAGGATGCTGTTTTCCTGCAACGGAATCGGCATCCGTCGGTGCCGATGTAAAGTGATGCGGTAAAAAATGCTCAAACAAAAACGGCACCCGCAGGTGCCGTTTGAATATCGAGTTTCGCTATGGAACTTAGAAGCGAATGATTGCGTCAGCTGAAATCAATACTTGGTCGTCTTCACTGCCGTCATCAAAAGCCTTGCCTTGGTCTACCCAGTCGTATCTGACTTCAGGACGAAGCGTCAACCATGATAAGGGAGAATAATTTACGCCCGCGGTCAAGGCGAAATAATGATTGTCTTGTGCAACAAAGCTGTTGCTTCTGCCTATGCCAAGAACCCTTGCTCCGTCTTCATCTCTGAACCACTCAAATCGAATGCCGGTAGATACTTGGTCGTTAACTGCATAAGTCAGGTATTGATTGATACCGTACCAGTTAGCAGCGCCGCCGGTGGGTCCGTTTTCTTGTGTGCCGTAATCGTGTTGCAGCGTATAGTGCAGGCTGTCGGTGATGTCATGATTGACCACGATGCTGTACATGGAACGGTGATCATCGTTTTGCGCTTGCCAGTCACCCTGGTCACCGCCAATATAAGCAAGGGCTACCGAGGTTTTTTCGTTATCGGTCGTATAAGAAACCGAACCTAAGAAATTGGCCGGTTCCTGAAAGAATGAATCCCACCCTGATACGACACCACCGGTGACACTGATGTTTTTGTTAATAGGATAAGTGAATAACGCGCCGGTATGGGTAAACGGTTCGCCGTACTGCATGGTGTAGGCATGAGAATAGAAGAAATTATCCGGTACGGTATCCACTTCGTTGCCGATCAGCGTATAGAAATGACCGATTTTGGCCGTAATGCCGTTGCCGATGGGTGCAAATACTGTTGCGTAGACTTGTGGAAAAGCAAGGCTGTAGAAGGAGGTGGTATCTGAGTCGACCAGTTTGTTGTCAAAATTATTTTGGGTGATGAATCGAGCATCTGTTCCGTAAACAACATCTGCTCTGAAACCGAAATCCCAACCGCTGCCCTCGGTATCGACCGCTCTTTCAACATAGCCGTAGAGCTGATTCATATGAACTTCGTTGGCGCGGTCGTTAAAAGTAACCGGTCCGTTGAAGTTGTCTCTTGGGTCGTCGGGGTTGCCAGCGATACCGCCTGAGACCCAGCCGCCAAATTCTATCCCCAAATCGTTCAGGGCGTTAACGTTAACACCTGTCAGACTTTCAATCGCACCTTCACCTTCTGCGAGTGCTAATAATGGGGAGCACAGCAATGCGCTACAGATCGTAACCTGTAATCCCGTGTTCATTTTGTTTTTTGCTGACATAAGTGGTTCCTACTGTGGTTTGAATTAAAAATTATTTAACTAACAAGGCGTTAGCCTTAACTTTTAAGTAGTCAGGTTAATTAACTTTTTAACTTAATGATAACTTTCATTTCATTATGGTCATTGTTGCTTATATGACAAATTGCAGTATTTAAACGACATTGTGATTAGACAAGAGCAGTATCTATGCCGATTCTGTGAGTTTATGAAATAATTGAACTTCATGGTTTTCTGCTCGGCTAAAGAAGGTCTTTACGCACAAAATAGGAGCAAAAAAGAGTTAAAATGCTCTTGTTTGGTGCGGCAAGGGGTGCGGTTCATGTTTTGGTGCAAGCCTGTTGTTTTTGCCTGAATCAACGGTACAGATTGAGTTGAACAGCTACACCGCGTTTTGCAGATAGACGGTGATTCCTGTTCAGGACTTAACAGGATTTTGTTGCTTAATCTCAATGAATTAACTTTAGCTATCGAGTTTCGTTCAATATAATTTCCAAGAGCACGAATGATCGGCAGATATGCTATAAGTGAATTCTTATGGGTTGACCCTGGCAATTCCGGTGATCAATTTATAAGACGCTGGCACCTAGTCCTGAATTAGTGCGGGTAGGTTTCCCATAGGAAAAGGGAAGGCAAGAGCCGTTTTGCGGCTTTTACACCACAGTTTGCCCACATTGAGATACCCGTTTAAAACTAATTAAGTCGAGACAATCTATGGAAAATTTAATGTTGCTCTGGCAGAGCACTGGGTTCTACAGCATACAGCTGGGACAGACTCTGATGATGGCGGTGGGTTTTTTGCTGTTGTTTCTGGCGATAAAAAAAGGCTTCGAGCCTTTGTTGTTGCTGCCAATTGGTTTCGGTGCGGTTTTGAGTAATATACCGGTTGCGGGAATGTCTGAAGAAGGCGGGTTGCTTTATTACCTTTATTTCGGTATCAAGACGGGCTTATTTCCGCTCTTGATATTTATGGGCGTCGGTGCCATGACCGATTTCGGACCGATGCTGGGAAATCCAAAAACGCTTTTTTTGGGTGCGGCAGCCCAATTTGGAATATTTGCAACTTTATTAGGTGCGCTGGCCCTTAACTTGGTTCCTGGGATGGAATTTACCATGAAAGATGCGGCTGCAATTGCGATTATCGGCGGGGCGGACGGTCCAACAGCCATTTATGTGGCTTCAAAACTCGCGCCCGATATGTTGGGTGCGATTGCGGTAGCGGCTTACTCTTATATGGCATTGGTGCCGTTAATTCAACCTCCGATTATGCGGGCATTGACAACAGAACAAGAGCGCTTGATTGAAATGGAGCAGCTTCGTATTGTCAGTAAAACCGAAAAAATCGCCTTCCCTTTAATGCTTCTCTTGTTAACAGCGCTACTTTTGCCTTCAGCAGCGCCACTCGTGGGGATGTTTTGCTTCGGTAATTTAATGAACACCTGTGGTGTAGTGGAACGCTTGAGTAAAACTGCGCAAAATGAATTGATCAATATTGTGACCATATTTCTGGGTCTTTCCGTGGGCTCCAAGTTGAGTGCCGATGCTTTTTTGAAATATGAGACGCTGGGGATACTGGCGTTAGGTGCAATTGCTTTTTGTATCGGTACTGCGGCGGGTGTGGTGATGGCCAAAATAATGAACAAATTCAGTAAAACGCCTATAAATCCGCTGATTGGCGCGGCGGGGGTATCGGCCGTTCCTATGGCCGCAAGAGTCGCAAATAAGTTGGGTTTGGAAAGCAATCCGCATAACTTTCTTCTGATGCATGCGATGGGGCCGAATGTGGCCGGCGTCATTGGCTCTGCGGTAGCCGCCGGTATCCTGTTAAGTCTGGTGCATTAAAGAAACGGGCAATGGTCAGGCACTCACAGAGTTGCTGTGGGTGCCGGTGGTAACGATGATTGATTGGCTGTGTGCGGTTTTTACTGCAGAAACGTTAACAAACTGTTCCAGATTTAACATGAACATTGTTTAGTTTAAAAGCTTTCTGCGGGCAAGCATTTAAATCAAATTTCCAGCGCCTGTTAATTTAGTAAATACCTGTAAAACGCTTGAGCACTTCGCTTCAAGGCCCCCTTCATCGATTCCCAAAGGCCAGAGGCTTTCAAGGCAGCGTTGTGGCGGGCAAGATAAAAAGAAATTTATTATGATCATACTCAGCGCATTACTTTGGACACCGGCAGTGGGGGTGCTTTTTTTGGTGTTGACACCGGGCAGGCATTCTCAGCTGATCCGTGGGTTGGGTAATCTGTTTGCCTTTATCGCACTTTTATTGGCCTGTTGGGTGACCTATCGGTATGACGCATCGGATGCCGGTTTGCAATTCAGCGAATATTATCCTCTCAATCCAAAACTCGGCAGCGCCTATGCCTTGGGTGTCGACGGGCTGTCGATACCGATGTTGGTGCTAGCCTGTCTTCTGACATCAATTGCTCTGCTTGCTTCATCATCGATCTCCGGCAGCGTCAAAGGCTACTATATCTGCGTTTTGTTACTTGAATTCGGGATGTTGGGCGTCTTTTTGGCTCAGGACTGGGCGTTGTTTTATATTTTTTGGGAAGTTACGCTGATTCCGCTGTTCTTTTTAATCGATCGCTGGGGCGGCAAGAGACGGCATGCCGCAAGTATGAATTTTGTGCTGTATACGATGGGCGGATCGATTTTCATGCTGGTCAGTCTGTTGGCGATCAGTCAATACGTTCTTGAACATGGCGGATCACTGATGACCTCGATGAGTCAGGCCGCGGAGGATATGCCGCTCTATGAACAGGTCCTCGTGTTTTTGGGCTTTTTAATCGGTTTCGGTGTGAAAATGCCGGTTTTCCCCCTTCATGGCTGGTTACCGCTGGCTCATGTCGAAGCTCCCAGCCCCATCAGTATTCTGCTGTCCGGTATTTTGCTTAAAATGGGCGCTTATGGACTGATCAGGGTTGCCTTCATGTTGCCGGAAGCCATAGAACTTTTACAGCCTTTACTGGTTTTTCTGGCCTTGTTCGGCATGCTTTACGGTGCTTTGCTTGCCTGGCGTCAAAGCGATCTCAAAGCCATGATTGCCTATTCTTCGGTCAGTCACATGGGTGTTGTGTTATTGGGTATCACCGCGCTGAATCACTCTGGTATGACCGGTGCCGTTTTGCAAATGACGGCTCACGGACTGGTTGCAGGTGCTCTGTTTTTATTGATCGGTTTACTCTATGAGCGAACTCATACCCGTAATATTCAGGATTACAGTTCATTAATCAGAGTCACGCCCCGTTTTGCCATGCTGACTACACTGACATTACTCGCAGCAATGGGTCTGCCGGGTTCGGTCAGTTTTGTTGCCGAATTACACGCTCTGATTGGCGGGTTTCAGCAATGGCAGGGCTTGATGGTTTTTTTCAGTTTAAGTATTTTGATAGGCGCTGCATATTCGATCCGCACGATCGGGCTTTTGTTTACTGGGCCCGTCAAGCCGAAAATGCAGCATATTCCGGATTTAAAACCCGTTGAACTGGTTTCAGTCAGTATTCTGGTGAGCGGTATTTTGTTGTTCGGATTATTTCCTGCGCCGCTGATCAATCTTTCTACAGCCACCATAAACCATATGATTGATTCTATCAGTCACCGTGTTGATCATCTCGAAAGCCGCTCATCGCTAAGCAGCCAGCTTCTTCCTTTGGAACAACGTGCGAACTTGACCAGGGACGCCGGGCTTTTTCATGATGGCATTGACGCCGTCATCGTCAGGTAACATCCATGCAACAGTCGACTCTTAATCATTCTGAAGATATTGGCGCTCTGCGCGAACAACTGATGGCTGTTTTGCATCATCTGGATCACGTGCTTCCCGGACAGGCGCCTATTGGTAACTTTGTTCACCATAACACTTTACACGGTTTCCAGCATTTGCCTTTTGAACAGGCTTTGGCTGAATTCGAAGCCCTGACCGGCATTAGCGGTTATTTGCCGGAAATCCAATTTCGAGCCTTTTATCAGCAGGGCCGCATTAACGATAACGACATATTGGCTGCACTGAGTCATGAAACCCGTCTCGATCCGAGACAGGTGATTATCAAAGTAGATACCAAAACAATCAGCATCAGTGAGATCGTTAATACGGTTTTGCTGCATGGATTGGAGCCGGTGAGTCCTGAGCGTTTCAACTGGCTGCAAACCGAGTGTGCAGCGCTCAATTCGCTGCGCCCCGGTGTGTCTCAACAGGCGCGAGAGCAGTTAGTGGCAGATGAGGATGAAGCTGTTGCGATCAACAAACTCTGGAACACTCTCCTGGATAAATTGGGCATCAATGACGTCAGGCTGCATCCGGAAAATCTCTTCGATATATCGGCCGAGCAAGCCGAAGACTGGCTGGCAAGAAGTAAGATGCAGCCAACGGCAATTCAAAATCTGACTGTTGTTCAACAAATTCAGGAGCAGGCAAGAAATACGTTGGATGCCCTGGTTGAAGAGATCGGTGACAACATTACCTTACGCGGATTTGTTTTAGCGCTGACCGGTATGGATATTCTGGATGATGTCCGCCCCTTGCTTATAAGAACCTGCGCATCGGCGCTGGACGAGGGACTTGCGCCATGGCAATTGCCTGATGTCAAGCGGCTGGGTCTCTATGCTGCCTGGCGCTTAACCGCCAGATACGATGCAAATCCTTTTTTTCAGGAACTTCCTGACTGGCCTATTCTTGAATCGCAGCTGCCGGATGATGCTGTGGATGCGATCGTGTTTCAATTAACCGCCCTGCAAGTTCCTCAGCAACATTGGCCTGGCTATTTGCGTCGCTTAGCGCTGGAATTGCCCGGCTGGTCAGGCATCATCAACTGGCGTGAGCATAACCCAAACTACAAGACAGCAAACGGCGCGCAACCCACGCTAGCCGATTATCTGGCGATACGATTGACTCTGGACCGGCTCTGGCTCAATCGTCTGTGTGAAGGTACCTGGAAAATAGAGGCCAAATTAGGCCGGTTGATCTCGTATTTCCAAAAAAATCTTGCCGAGTTTTGGGTGCGCCGCCAACTTTACCGGGGCGTGTTGCCCGAATACCTGAGTCAGTCGGCTGAATCCCTGATTTTATTGAGCAGGACTGAGCGGCAGGACAGGAAAGACTGGTGGCGCCTAGCAGAAGAGCTTTGGACATGGCAATCGAGTCCTTTAACCCATCAGCACAAATCAAAAGAACATACGTTCTATGACAGCGGCTGGCGCTTGTTTTGTCTTTGTCAGCATTCAGGTTTAAACGCCCGGCACGTTCAATCGCTGAATAAAGCCGATCTGGAGAACCTGCTGATGGTTTTAGACAGTTTTGGTGTGGCTGACCGCAATAAGGTGTGGCTATACGCCTACGAACATAACTTCCGGGAAAATTTGTTTCAAGGGTTGCAGGCCAATTACGGCAGAGGGCGATGGGCAACGAGGCCCCGACGACCTGACGCGCAGGTGATGTTCTGTATGGATGAACGAGAGGAAAGTTTTCGTCGCCATCTTGAAGAAATAAATCCCGCAATAGAAACCCTGGGCGCAGCCGGTTTTTTTGGTGTTGCGATGAATTACAGAGGCCTGGATGATCATGCGATAACGCCGTTATGTCCGGTGGTTGTGACGCCGGTACACCAGGTTAATGAAATACCGGTGCCTGGGGCTGAATCGGCAATGGACGCGCATCAAAAAGGTCTCGGCCGCTACAAAAAAGTCATCAATCTGGTGCATCAAAGTCTGCGCAGCCAGCTGTTTGCAGCCTATCCCTTGCTGTATGTCTTTGCGCCGCTACTGATTGTTAAACTGGTGATTAAATCGTTACTGCCAACGACTAACTACAAGCTGGAAAAATGGCTTTACAGTTCAATTGTAAAAACGGTTCCAACCGAACTTCAATTTACTTCAATTCCTCAATCCGCTGAGTCTGCGAGCGATGCACCGCAGTTCGGTTTTACCGATCAGGAACAAGCTGACCGTATTGCGCAATTGTTAAAGACGACCGGTCTGAGTTACGGCATGGCCCGCATTGTGTGTTTGATGGCGCACGGTTCGACAAGCCAGAATAATCCTCATGAGGCGGCTCATGATTGCGGCGCTTGCGGAGGACGAAGAGGCGGGCCTAATGCCCGTGTGTTTGCGGCGATGGCCAATCGCCCTGAGGTTCGGCGTTTGCTGCCTGAACGCGGCATTACTATTCCGGAAGACACCTGGTTTGTGGGCGCCCAACACGATACCTGTAACGATATTATTACCTGGTACGACCTGGAGCGGATGCCGGTCGCTGTTAAGGCTGATTTCGAAACACTTGATTTACAGTTGATGAAGGCCAAGGAAAGAGCCGTGACAGAACGCTGCCGCCGGTTTTTCAACGCGCAAAATAAAAGCGGTGCAGCTGCGGTGAGACATGTGGAAGCCCGGTCTTATGATCTCAGTCAGGTTCGGCCCGAGTTCGGTCATGCCACCAATGCCTCAGCCTATATCGGCAGACGTTCTGCGACACAAGGTTTGTTTTTGGACCGGCGGATGTTTCTGATTTCCTATGATCCTGCTCAGGATCCGGATGGAACAGTCCTGGAGTCGATTTTATTGACTGCAGGCCCCGTCGGTGCGGGAATCAATCTCGAATATTATTTTTCAAGCGTCAATAATGAGCGTTTCGGTTGCGGGACAAAAATTCCCCATAATGTGACCGGTTTGTTCGGTGTCATGGAAGGCGCAGCTAGCGATTTAAGAACAGGGCTGCCTTTGCAGATGGTCGAAATTCATGAAGCGATGCGTTTGCAGATTGTGACCGAGGCGTCTCCCGGCATTCTCGAGAAAATTTATCATCGCCAGGCCGGTTTGCGGGAGCTGATTGATGGCGGTTGGGTGCATCTGAGTACACAAGATCCTGATACCGGGCAGCTTTTTATATTTGAGCGGGGTGCTGGTTTTGTTGCCTGGGAATCCGCGATACAAAAATTACCGCTAAGGGAAAGTTCGGAAGATTGTTATCGCACGGAAACCGAGGCGGTTCCCCCCATGCTGATTAAACAGCCCTTAATTTCAAACGGAGTGTGATTATGGCAAATTGGGCTTGTTTGATTCCGTTGTTTCCTTTGATAGCCGCGGTGATGATAGGACTGGGCTGTTTTTCCGGCTTATTGCCGTCATTGGCTTCAGAGCGCATCACGGCAAAACTGGCGGTCTGGAGCTTATCGCTCAGTTGCTTGCTGGCGTTAGGGCTTTTGACGGCATTTTTGCCGGGTTATCAAACCCATGAGCATGCCCAGTTCGTGTGGCTGCAAAGTGGTGATTTACAATTGCCGCTGCGAGTGACTGTTAATTCATTAAATCTGGTTCTGGCCGGATTGTTTTCTATCATTTTTGTCATCGTTGCCCGGTTTTCAGTCAATTACATGCATAAGGAGCGAGGCTTTCACCGCTTTTTTTCTATTTTGTGCCTATTTGCGGCAGCGATGTTTTTGCTGGTTCTTTCCGGTTCAGCATTAAGCGCATTTATGGGTTGGGAAATCGCCGGAATTTGTTCATTCCTGTTGATTGCCTATGCTTACGACCGACCGGTAGCCGCCAATAATGCGGCAAGAGCGTTTATTACTAACCGGGTAGGGGATGCCGGGTTTTTGATGGGTATTGGTTTGAGCCTGCATTGGATAGGTTCTGCCAACTGGCAGGATATTAATGAGGGTGCGGCCGATTTGTTAGGAAATGATGCGGTCATTCTCGCACTCTGTTTTTCTGTAGCCGCGTTTGCCAAGTCCGCTCAAATTCCATTTTCACCCTGGCTGTCAAGAGCGATGGAAGGTCCAACGCCATCGAGTGCGGTTTTCTATGGCGCTATTATGATCCATGCCGGTGTCATTGTAATTCTTACCTTACAACCTTTGTTTGAAGCAGCCCCGTTGGCTATGGGCGTGATTGCCGTGGTTGGGCTGTTAACCGCATTTTATGGCTGGTTTTCCGGATTAACGCAGACGGATATCAAAAGTTCGCTGGTTTTTTCGGTCCAGGCTCAAATCGGTCTGATGTTTTTGGAATGCGGGTTGGGATTCTGGCAGTTGGCCGCCTGGCACTTGGGCGCGCATACGTTGGTGAGAAGTTATCAGTTTTTGACAGCCCCTTCTATTTTACATAATGCCCACGATAATCCCGTACGCACTGTCCCTTCCTTTTTGGCTGTCAGGCCGGGGCTATTTGCCGCAGCGCAGCAACGCTTATGGCTGGAGCCAGCCATCGAATGGGTGGTTGTGAAACCGGTCCGCCGGCTTGCAAGAGACCTGAGTTTTTTTGAAATACGCTTTGTCGACCCCTTGCTGGGTTCTCCTGCGCCAGCCATTCGTGCTATTTCAACACTGACTCAAATCGAGGAAAGAAAAATCGGCGCTCGTCTGGATAATGATGAGGACCGTTTCGCCACAGGCAGCGGTTTAGCGGGTAAGTTGACCGAATGGTCGGCGGGTCTGGTGAACTGGTTTGAATATCATTTTGTATTGAGAGGTGTGGGTAAAGAATCAATCAAATACGGTAGAAAACTCGGTAAATCCGCAAATAAACTTGAGCAGATTTTGCAGATGCCCCGATATCTGGTGATTTTTGTGCTCATCAGCCTGCTGATCGCTTCCTGAGGGCATGATGGCTATTCAATTATTTTCATGGTCTGAAACTGCGGCATTTCCGGTGTTGAGTGTCATGACATTTATTCCTTTGGTGGCAGTCATTATCATCAGCGGGTTCAAGTCCGAGACGCTTACGATAAAAGTCAGTTTTACTGCGGCAATTGTTAACGTGCTGCTCGGTATTTATTTGCTGATCATCTTCGATTCCGAAACAGCGGGAATCCATTTGTCTGAAAGGGTCGAGCTGCTGGGCATGACCTACCGCGTCGGTGTCGACGGCACGAATATTCTGTTTATACCTTTAACAGCCGTCGTGTCGCTTTTGGCGCTGACGTATACCCGTATCACCCGCCATGCTCACGATACGTTGCTAATTTCCTGTTTGCTGGGATATGAAGGCATTCTGATTGGTGCCTTTTCGGCGTTGAATTCACTGCAATTCTGGTTGTGGAGTGCACTGGAATTGTTGCCGGTGACTTTTCTAACGATTTATGCGGGCACAGGCCTTAATCGGCGCATGATTATTTTCAGAATTTTGCAGTTCTGGATTTTCGGTCTTGCTATGACCTTGACCGGTTTTTTGCTCTTATCTTTCGGACTGGAAAAAAACGGTATGCCATTGACTTTCGATTGGCTGGCATTGAAGCAGCATAACGTTTCGCTGGATAACGAAGCGTTGATATTTATGCTGTTGTTTTACGGCTTTTCAGTCAGGATGCCATTATTCCCGTTTCATGGCTGGTTGCCGATGATTGCCGAACAAGGTACGGTCGCCAGTGCTGCGATTTTTCTGGTTGGGTTAAAGCTGGGTATTTATGCGGTGATCCGCTTCATATTGCCGCTGGTTCCCGGCGCGGCTGAGCAATGGGCGGGGTTTGTCGTCAATTTGGGGTTGATCGGTATTTTTTACGGTGCGCTACTGGCGTTGATGCAGATCAATATTCGACGGCTTATGGCTTTTGCCGTCATCAGTCATACCGGCATGCTGGTTATCGGCATATTTTCGTTCAACGATTACGCCCTGGAAGGCGTGCTTCTTTTATCTGTTGCTTACGGACTTGCGACGGCCGGGATGCTGTTCAGTGTCGGGTTGATTTATGAAAGGAGCCGAACCGCATTTTTGCCGAGGCTGGGCGGTTTGTTTGAAACCAATTCAACCATAGCCATTTTATTTCTGATTTCTTCGCTCAGTACTATGGTCATGCCGGGAACGCCGGGATTCGATGCGGCTCACTTGCTGATTGAAGGTACGATAGAAGAGCACGGCTGGTTTGTCGCAGTCGCAATTTTAGTCGGTAACGTGCTTGCCGCCGGTTTTCTTTTACGGGCTTTTCAGCGGATATTTATTGCCAATCCCAAGCGTGCGCATCAACCTTTCAGTACGTCCCATCACCCCGTCGTGATTGAACGTATTATCACCGTGGTGATTTGTTTGCTGTTGATCGGAACCGGCTTTTATACAACGCCCTGGTTAAAGTACATCGACCAGGACGCATCGGCTATTGGTGAGCATTATCCCGAACACGGATCGCATCATGCTAATGAACCGGTCCCCGAATCCATTGACAACCCAGGAGACCAGCCGTGATTGCCGCCGGTTTTCCATTGCTAAGCTGTCTTATTCTTTTGCCTTTGCTGGGTGCTCTTGTTACAGGGTTGTGTAAAGAGCTGAATTCGGCCAAACGAGTGGCCTTAGGGTTTGCCGTCATTGAGCTGATGATTGCGCTCTTTCTGGTGAGCGCCTTTGATATCAATCAAGGCAGCCGTTTTCAGTGGGTTGAGCATTACGCATGGATACCCAGTCTCAACATTGATTTTATTGTGGGTGTGGATGGTATTTCTTTACTGTTTTTGCCTTTATCTGCCTTATTGACGGTATTAACCATACTAGCTTCCTGGAATTCTGTCACGACGCTGACTCGTTTTCATTTTGCGCTGCTGCTTGTTCTGGAAGGCATTACGCTGGGCGTTTTTAGCGCTTTGGATATGATGTTGTTTTTCCTGTTCTGGGAATTAACCCTGCCGCCGATTTTCTTTTTGATCGGTTTATGGGGCATGGGGCCGCATCGGCGCGCCGCCGCCCTTAAATACACGCTGTACATGCTTTTCGGTGGTGTCCCATTATTATTCGCCATTATCATGCTGGGTATGAATCATGCTGTTCAAGCAGGCGGGCACATTCCTGAAGATTTGTCTTTCAGCTTTCCCATTTTGCTGAGCACGCCGCTTCCTGAAAATTTACAGCCAGTCATTCTGCTGCTGCTTTTATTGGGTTTTGGCGTTAAAGCGCCGTTGATTCCGTTTCATACCTGGCTACCTACGACAGCAATGGAAGCGCCGACGCAAATGACGGCATTATTGACAGGTTTAAAATTGGGTGTTTTCGGTATTCTCCGGTTTGCCTTGCCTTTGGCGCCTTCTGCGGCTATCGAATACAGCTGGATAATTGGAATACTCGGCGTCACCACGCTGATTTACGGCAGTCTGATTGCGATTAAGCAGACCAATTTAAGAAGTATTTTAGCTTATGCGAGTTTGAGTCATGTCGGCTTGGTCATCGTGGGTATTTCCGCATTTAATATGCAGGGTATACAGGGCGCTATTTTTCAATTATTGAATTTTACGTTGATTGCCAGTTGTCTGATGCTGATGGCCGGTTTTATTCAGCACCGTATTGGCAGCACGGAAATCATTCATCTTGGTGGTTTGGCCAAAACCATGCCCCGATTGGCAACGCCGTTCTTTTTATTCGCTTTTGCCAGTATCGGTGTGCCCGGTACCAGCGGTTTTCCTGCCGAATTATTGTTGTTCATCGGCGTGCTCGATACTTATCCCAGTCTTGCGATTACGGCAATGCTGGGAGCCATTATCGGTGCAACCTATATCATTAACTTCATGAGGCGAGCCTTTTGGGGGCCTGCTGTCAATGCCGACATAGTTGATGCGGATGATCTGAAAAGTCGTGAGCTGGCGATACTGTGCATTCCTGCCGTGCTTGTCTTGATCTTCGGGTTATTTCCAAATTTGATATTGAATATCCATTATCAAGCTGCTGAAAAATGGCTGCTTCAATTGAACAGTCCTGTTAAGGCCAAAATTATTGCACCCGATTCCCCGGTTCGATCGAGTCAATAGCTTAAAGTTTTAAATTTTGGCCCTTCTGATGCAGGAATTTAAGGCCCCGAATTTTTTTATAAAGGGTGTGGGCTTTTTTCTTGCCGGTGAAAGCGGATATAATGCGCTTTGTTGCATTTAAATCAAAAATGATGTTTTATTTCCACTAATTCTTTATTAAAATAGTCAGGAATTATCTTCCTGGTTAATGGTCTTATTTTCGTCATTACATCGCTTATGGGCTTTTCTATAAGTCGGGCAAAGTTAAACGCAGTTCAGAATAGACGGAAGCACCCCGCAGTCCTTCCGAATCCAGAGATGAGGTTAAAACATGAAAGACTATTTAATTATTTTGGTAAGTACCATCCTGGTTAACAATTTTGTACTGGTCAAATTTTTAGGATTATGTCCCTTTATGGGGGTTTCCAGAAAGCTTGAGACGGCTCTGGGTATGGGCTTTGCCACTACGTTTGTACTGACCCTGTCTTCAGTATGCAGCTATCTTGCGAATGAATATTTGTTGATTCCTTTGGAATTGCAGTATTTAAGAACCATTACCTTCATAGTCGTCATCGCATTTGTCGTTCAATTTACCGAACTGGTTGTCCATAAAACCAGTCCCATGCTCTATCAGGTGTTAGGTATTTATTTGCCTCTGATTACTACAAATTGCGCAGTACTTGGTGTAGCTCTGCTTAACGTTCAGGCGCAAAATGGATTTCTTCAATCGGCATTGTATGGCTTTGGCGCTGCGGTAGGTTTTTCAATGGTGTTGACGCTGTTTTCAACGATTCGTGAAAAAATTGAGGTGGCTGATGTGCCGGTTCCGTTTAAAGGAAACGCCATTTCGCTGATTACGGCCGGATTGATGTCTATGGCGTTTATGGGCTTTTCCGGTCTGGTTAGAGTCTAGTTTCCAGGGAAGCAATAAAAAACGGATTGCACCGGTTTTAACCCGAAGATTTAAAGATGCCAGCGTGGTCTGGGTAGTTTGCAACCGATCATTTAGAACACAATAAAATGATACTTATAATTTGCGCGACATTTGCTGTATTTGGTGTGGTGCTGGGTTTCTCGGCAGTTTATTTCAAGGTTCAAGGAAATCCTATTGTCGATAAAATTGAGGCGATATTGCCTCAAACACAATGCGGGCAATGCAGTTATCCAGGATGCAGACCCTATGCCGAAGCCATCGCATCGGGAGAGGCCGATATCAATCAATGCCCGCCCGGTGGTCAGGACGGCATCAATGCTCTGGCTGATTTGCTGGGCCTGGAAGCCAAGCCTTTGAACGATGAATTTGGCGCAGTCAAGCCAAAAAGTGTCGCCGTGATTATCGAAGAGGACTGTATTGGTTGCACAAAATGTATTCAGGCATGTCCTGTTGACGCCATTTTGGGATCCGCGAAAATGATGCATACGGTTATTGCCAATGAATGTACCGGCTGTGAGCTTTGTGTGGCGCCTTGCCCGGTAGACTGCATTGTCATGGAGCCGATTGAACAAACTATCAGTACTTGGCAGTGGCCGGAGCCGGAAAGAAAATATGCTTAATTTAGCGCGATTTCATGGCGGATTGCACCTGCCCAACAATAAGGAATTATCCAACCAGGCGCCTTTGCGTCAGGCAAGCATTCCTAAAAAACTGGTTTATCCGCTGATGCAGCGGCCAGGCGTTACTGTAGATCCTAAGGTTCAGGTGGGCGAGCGGGTGTTGCGGGGGCAGGTCATCGCACATTCCGATCATCCCCTTGCAACACCCGTTCATGCGGCCAGTTCCGGCGTGATAGAGGCTATTGAAGAGCGCTTGATACCCCATCCTTCCGGTATGGCTGACGTTTGTATCGTCATCGCCACCGATGGCTTGGATGAAAGTCTGGTAACGCAGGGTGTAGCCGATTTCAGCAGCCAGGATCCTGCGTCAATCCGCACGGCGATTAAAAATGCCGGTATCGTCGGCTTGGGCGGTGCTGCTTTTCCCACGGCGATAAAGCTCAATCCCGGTCCGCAAAGAAAGCTCGATACCTTGCTTTTGAACGGCGCGGAATGTGAGCCTTATATTACCTGTGATGATTGCCTGATGCAGAATCAACCGGAGTCGGTGCTTGTCGGCGCCCAGATTTTGCTGCATTCACTTCATATCGAGCGCTGTATCGTCGCTATCGAAGACCATATGAAGCGCGCTTATGCCCGGCTTACCCAGGCAGTCGCTGCGTTAAATGACCCGCGCATAATCATTGTTCAGGTGCCGGCTATTTATCCTACCGGTGGAGAAAAACAGCTAATCAAGGTTGTAACCGGTAAGGAAACGCCCTCTGGGGGGATTCCTGCCGACATCGGAGTGTTATGCGTGAATGTCGGTACAGCATCGGCGGTTTATGATGCCGTTTGTAAAGGAAAACCGCTGACCGAGCGAGTGATAACCGTCACCGGCCGTGGGGTAAAAGAGCCGCAAAACAGGTATGTCCGCATCGGTACGCCGATCAGCGAACTCATCGAGCAATGTGGCGGCTACACTGAGCATGTCGAACGCTTGATCATGGGCGGGCCGATGATGGGTTTCGCCTTACCCGATGACGAGATCGCTGTCGTCAAGGCGACCAATTGTATATTAGCCGGAACCGCTGCCGATATTAACATCGGCAAGCAGGCCATGCCTTGTATACGTTGTGGCGATTGCGCCAAAGCCTGTCCTGTAGATTTGCTCCCGCAGCAATTGTATTGGCATAGCCGTGCTGGGAATCTGGATAAGTGTAAAGAATTCAGTTTGTTTGATTGTATTGAATGTGGCTGCTGTGAAGTGGTTTGTCCGAGTCATATTCCTCTGGTGCAATATTACCGGTCTGCAAAAAGTAAAGTGATTGCCAAAGCTAAAGAGGCTGAAAAGGCTGCTGTTGCCAAGCGGCGCCATGACATGCATCTGGAACGCAAAGCCAAAGAGCAGGCTGAAAAAGCCGAGCGTGCCCGATTGAAAAAAGAAGCATTAGCAAAAGTTAAACAAGCCAATGCAGAGAAAGAGGGAGTGACTCAATGAAATTTTCCACGGCGTTATCGCCGCATGTGCAACCGGTCAACAGCGTCACCCGCGTCATGTTTGAGGTCATTGTTGCTCTCGTTCCCGGTATTATTGCCCTGGTATGGTTTTTTGGTCTGGGCGTTCTGATTAATGTGGTTCTGGCTGTTATTACCGCTTTGATGGCCGAGTCGCTGGTTCTGTTGGTGAGAGGGCGGCCGGTGTGGGTCAGTCTTAAAGACTTGAGTGCAGTTGTAACCGCGGTGCTTTTGGCTATTTCCTTACCGGCTATTGCGCCCTGGTGGGTGACGGTGACCGGAATTGTATTTGCCATTGTCATTGCCAAGCATTTGTACGGGGGTTTAGGTTATAACCCTTTTAATCCGGCGATGATCGGGTATGTGTTCTTATTGGTTTCTTTTCCTCTGCCGATGACCTCCTGGCCAGCAGTGGCAGGGCTGGGCACTATGACGCTGAATTTTCAGGATATTGCTCAACTGATATTCTTTGAGCGGATCCCGGAGAATGCCGATTATGATGCTTTAACCATGGCGACGCCTTTGGATGCATTAAAAACCCAGTTGAGTTTACAAAAAACGGTATTGGAAGCTCAATCGGGTGCTGTATTCGGCTATCTGGCGGGAAAAGGTTGGGAGTGGGTGTCCTTGGCTTATCTGCTGGGTGGGCTCTGGTTAATGGTGCGTAAAATCATAAATTGGCATATACCGGTTGGGCTTATTTTAGGCATATCGGTAATTTCCGGAATTTGCTATCTGATTGATGCGCAGCTGTATGCGCCTCCGGTGTTTCATTTGTTTGCGGGGGCGACCATGCTGGGTGCCTTTTTTATCGCGACGGATCCGGTTACTGCCGCGACCACAGTAAAAGGGCGCTTGATTTACGGGATGATGATCGGTGCGCTGGTTTATATCATCAGGGTCTGGGGCGGGTATCCGGATGCGGTTGCCTTCTCGGTGTTGCTGGCCAATCTTGCCGCGCCAGCGCTGGATTATTTCACTAAACCTCGCGTATTCGGACACCGGGCATGAATGAAACACTGAATAAAATCGTCATTTCAGCGGTAGCGCTTGGTGCATTCTCAATTCTTGGTTTGGGACTGGTTGCACTGATATCGAGTGCCACAGAAGATAAAATCGCGTTGAACGAAAGGCAATCGTTGTTGCAGGGTCTTAAGCAACTGGTGCCGGAGAACTTGTATGACAATGATATTGTTGCTGACCACATACTGATAAGCGATCTTAATTCGCACCTTAAAACGCCTTCTGCCATTTACCGGGCTAGAAAAAATGGCCAGCCGGTTGCTGCTGTTATTACCGCGATTGCTCCGGATGGCTATAACGGCGATATAAAATTGCTGGTCGGCATTTTAGAGGATGGAACCCTTTCCGGTGTAAGAGTCGTGGGGCATAAAGAAACCCCCGGACTGGGTGACAAAATAGAATCATCAAGAAGCGACTGGATTTTGTCATTTAGCGGAAAATCGTTGATCAATCTTACTGACCAGGAATGGGCAGTAAAAAGAGATGGTGGCGTGTTTGATCAATTTGCAGGGGCCACCATCACGCCCAGGGCGGTAGTCAACAGAGTCAAGCTGACGCTGCAGTATTTTAAACAAAATAAAGAAAAGATATTTTCTTTATCCGAAACGGCAGGTAAAGACTAATGTTTTCCGAATACAGCAAAATAGCTAAAGAAGGGTTGTGGTTTAACAATCAGGCATTTGTCGCCTTGTTGGGCTTATGCCCCTTGCTAGCCGTAAGCAATACGGTGATCAATGGCTTGGGTCTGGGTCTGGCGACGGCATTAACGCTGATGTTGACGGGGAGTGCAATATCATTGATACGCAAAATTACGCCTTCGGAAGTTCGATTGCCTATTTTTGTCTTGGTGATTGCGTGCGTGGTTACGATTATCGAATTGGCTATGAACGCGTGGTTTTTTGATCTTTATAAAATTCTGGGTATTTTTATTTCATTGATCGTGACCAATTGCTCCGTCATTGGCCGCGCAGAGGCTTTTGCTTCCAAGCATAGCGTTCCAAAAGCCATGATGGACGGGTTGTTTATAGGTCTTGGTTTCACTTTTGCCCTGACTTTGTTAGGCAGTTTAAGAGAAATTATCGGCTCTGGCACTTTTTTAGCCGGTGCCGATTTGATGTTTGGACCTGCTGCAAAAGAGTGGAAAATCATTGTGATTGATGATTATTCCGGTGTTCTGCTGGCTATATTGCCTCCTGGCGCTTTTATCGGTTTGGGTTTTTTAATTGCTTTGAAGAATGTCATCGACGCTAAATTCAAGCAAAGAAAACCGGCCATTGAAGCCATTCCGGTTCAGGTGATCGCGGAATCTTGAACAAGATAAAACGTCAGGCCATTTTCGACAGGTTAGCTGAAGCAATACCCGAACCGACGACAGAACTGGTCTATGCGACACCTTTTGAACTGTTGATCGCGGTAGTCTTATCGGCGCAGGCAACCGATAAAAGCGTCAACAAGGCCACATTAAAGTTATTTGCTGTCGCGAATTCACCTGAAACTATTCTGGCTTTAGGTGAGGAGGGGCTCAAAGATTTTATTAAAACCATTGGTTTGTTCAACAGTAAAGCCCGCAATATCATCCAGTTATGTCAGCAGATAATTGATCGGCATAATGGCTCCGTGCCGGAAACGCGTGCCGAATTAGAGGCCTTGCCGGGTGTGGGTAGAAAAACGGCCAATGTTGTTCTCAATACCGCTTTTGGTCATAAAACTATCGCCGTAGATACGCATATTTTTCGCGTTTCCAATCGAACGAAAATTGCGCCGGGTAAAACGGTGCTTGAGGTTGAAAAAGGGCTTGAAAAATGGGTTTCAGATAAGCATAAAAAAGATGCGCATCATCTGTTAATTCTCCATGGGCGCTATACCTGCGTCGCTCGTAAGCCAAGGTGCCAGAGCTGCGTCATTGCAGATCTGTGTGAATTTGAGGAAAAAACGCCTGATTAATGGTATTGTTACGCGCGAATCTGATGGCTTTTCAGGAACTCTTAATAGCCAGCAGGGTCACACACATGGATTATCGAAACAGCCGCATGTTCATTGCCGGTTCATGAGGCCACACTAATATCTGATTCAGAGCCGATTGGCTTATCTACAACAAAACACACTGGGATATACACTATGAAAAAAAATACTAAATCACCTTTAGCTGCTGCGTTAGGTTCCGCTGTAATTTCTAGTCTGGCTATGACAGCTGTTCATGCAGAAGCCAATCCATTTGGTGCACAAGAACTTTCTTCAGGTTATATGCAAGTTGCAGAAATGGCATGCGGCGAAGGGATGAAAATGGAAAAACCAAAAACACCCGAAGGCGCTTGTGCCGGTAAGAAAACCGAAAAAGCAGCTGAAACAAAAGCCAAAGAAGCGGCATGCGGCGAAGGCAAATGTGGCGCGATGATGGATGGCGATAAAATGAAAAAAGGGATGGAAGGAACCTGCGGTGATATGATGAAAGGCAAGGAAGGCAGCTGCGGCGACACAGTCAATAAAGATAAAGCGGCTGGACAATAATTAGCTATCCAGTGCTTTAACGTTAAGGAGAGTTGCCAAGCTCTCCTTTCAGATTACTTTCCAAGATTTAGTGCTTATGATCACCAGACAATTTCCAGTATGGGGTGCCGGTCTAGGTCTGAGAAGAGCATTTCTGGCTGAAATAGCAGAAAGTCCTCCCTCCGAAGTTGGCTTTTATGAAGTCGCGCCGGAAAACTGGATCACTCTGGGCGGCAAATTAGCCAAACAATTCCGGTCCATGACCGAACGGTTTAAATTTGTTTGTCATGGGCTCTCACTCTCACTGGGCAGCACCGATGCCCTGGATGAAGTTTTTGTTCGTGATCTGAAGCAGTTTATGGTCGAACACGGCATCAATTTCTATAGCGAGCATTTAAGCTATTGCAGCCAAGGTGGCCACTTATACGACTTGATGCCTATTCCGTTTACCGATGAAGCGGTCCACCATGTCGCCTCGCGTATTAAACGGGTACAGGACATTCTTGAACAGAAAATAGCCGTAGAAAATGTTTCTTATTATGCCGCTCCCGGACAGGAGATGGATGAAATCGATTTCTTTAACAGGGTCGTTGAAGAAGCCGATTGTGACATTTTGCTGGATTTGAATAATATCTTTGTCAACAGTGTTAATCACGGCTACGATGCTGAAAGTTTTCTGAGAGCCATCCCTTCGGACCGAATTGCCTATGCGCACATTGCCGGTCATTATGTTGAGGCTCATGACTTTTTGGTGGATACCCATGGTGCGGCCGTAATTGATCCGGTCTGGCAGTTGTTGGGTAAAGCCTATGAATTGTTTGGCGTGTTTCCCACCTTGCTAGAGCGCGATTTTAATATCCCGCCGATGCCGGAATTATTGAATGAAGTGGCAACCATCAGGGCAATTCAAACCGCGTGGGCGCAGCAGCATCAACGTCAGACAGCCTGAAATGAGTGTGGATCTTAAAGCCAGACAAAAACAATTCGCTGATTATATCCGGGATCCTGATAACCATCTTCCGCCGGGTGATGTCAAGATTGAGCGTATGCTCATGTACAGGGAGCTTTTTTTCAATAATATAGAAGGATTTCTAGCGAGTAACTTTCCGGTTTTAAAGTCATTACTCAGCGAGTCTGATTGGCTGTCATTAGTGCAGGATTTTTTTGCTAGTCACGGATGCGCCACACCTCATTTTTCGGAAATCCCCGAAGAGTTTCTTGCTTATCTTCAAAACGAAAGAAAAAATCCTGCCGATTTGCCGTTCATGTTGGAATTGGCCCATTATGAATGGGTTGAAATGGCATTGACCATTGCAAAAGAGACTTGTCCGGTTTCCGTGCTGCACCAAGACGACCTGTTAAATTCGCAAGTGTCTTTATCGTGTTTAGCCTGGCCTTTGGTTTATTTGTATCCTGTTCATCAGATCTCTCCTTCGAACACCCCTGAGTTAATGCCTGCCGATCCCACTTTTTTAGTGGTTTATCGCAATAGTGAATTCGAAGTCGGTTTTATCCAAATCACGCCGCTGACCTATCGTTTACTGGAATACATTCAGGAAGAAAAAGGTGGCCTGTTGAAGGATCAGTTATCGGTCTTGGCGAAAGAAGCTGCGGCAACGGATGAAGATGCGTTCTTGACTCATGGGGCGGCTGTCTGCCTTGAGTTATTTCAAAAAGGTATTATTTACTGATCAGCCCTTATTGATTGGCTTGGGCTTAATCAATTATAAAGACTCTGATGCCTTAATATCTATGGCCCGGCATCAGAGTCATCAAGCCGATTAAATTAATGTTTACCGAATATCATCGGCGATTTCGGTTGTACTTTTTCCTGTAAACAATGATAAGCCGCGCTTTCGAATTTGATTCTCAGAGATTGAGTGTTTTTATGTTCAACCAAAAATAATTCGGACTCCTTCGCAGTCAGATCTTTCATCAGATACGTGGCGATACAGAGACACGGTTTGGTAAATCGTTCCCTATCAATGTCTTTGTTTTTAGAATTTTTGATTTCGCGCTCTACGCACTGATCAGCGAAATCATGCTCGAATTTATGTTTTTCCAGGTCGCTGACTTCCGATCCGTGCGCATGATCAAAAGAATGTTGAGTGTGACCTTGTACTTGTGGTGCGGGCTTGGACGGTGCGGTTTTTTTGTCTTCCGAACAGCCGGTAACAAAAGCGGCAAGGGTAACCAAAAGCAGGGAGAAGAAACTGACTTTTTTTATAAGAGTAATTGTTTTCATAAGGATGCCAAAAACATTCAGGTGCGTTGTAGAAATAACAGCGGACTTTATCATTTTATAAGACCTCATTCTACAAAGAGTTGAGGATGATTAAAATGCAACGGCAGGCCGTCTGCGCTTTATTTTCCTCAGCAATTCCCCGTTTGAACTTTTAATGTGGCTTTGAGGATAGGCGTAAGCCTTGCGAGGAAAGCCGAAGACCCATCCGCAATGCCGTTAACTTAAGGCCTCGCAATGAATCGATTCGCAGTAGCTAGGAGCGGGCCATGCCCGCGACCGAATGTGGTTCAATCGTGGGCATGGCCCGCTCCTACAAAATACGCTTAACTTAACGGCATTGGACCCATCCGTGGGGGCTTGACGGCAACATCCCTGAAGCTTACGCCTACCCTTTTTTATCATCAAACTGGGAATAGCTGGCTTTTTCTGGTTGGCTTGCGTTTGCCAGTGATTTTAATTTACCCTTTCTCTATTTAACTTTAATTTAACTATGACAGATTCAAAAGACCTTTTTGCAGCTGCTAAACAAGTCATTCCCGGCGGTGTTAATTCTCCAGTGCGTTCATTCAGTGGTGTGGGCGGCGAGCCTGTTTTTATCGATCATGCGAAAGGGCCTTTCATTTTTGATGCAGCAGGTAAGCAATATATCGATTATGTCGGCTCTTGGGGGCCTATGATTTTAGGGCACGCTCATCCCGAAGTGATAGCGGCCGTTAAGCAGGCGGCTGAAAAAGGTCTGAGTTTTGGTGCGCCTACGGAAATTGAAACAACCATGGCAGCCAGAGTCTGTGAGCTATTGCCTTCCATTGACATGGTCAGAATGGTGAGCTCAGGAACCGAGGCGACGATGAGTGCGATTCGTTTGGCCAGAGGTTATACCCAGCGTAACAAGATTGTGAAATTTGAAGGTTGTTATCATGGCCACTCCGATTCGCTGCTGGTGAAAGCAGGATCCGGCGCGTTGACTTTTGGGGTGCCAAGTTCGCCAGGGGTTCCTGCTTCAGTGGCTGAAGATACCATTACGCTCAGTTATAACGATGCCCAATCAGTGCGGGATACGTTTGCAAAAATAGGTGATCAAATAGCCTGTATCATTGTCGAGCCGGTTGCCGGAAATATGAATTGCATTCCGCCGCAGCCGGGCTTTCTTGAGACGCTTAGGGACATGTGCAATCAATCGGGAGCTGTATTGATTTTCGATGAAGTGATGACCGGTTTCAGAGTCAGTTTGCAGGGTGCTCAAGGCTATTACCGTGTTACCCCGGATTTAACGACGCTGGGTAAAGTCATAGGTGGGGGAATGCCCGTCGGTGCGTTCGGTGGAAAACGGGAAATCATGGCCTGTCTTGCGCCTTCCGGGCCTGTTTATCAAGCCGGAACATTGTCCGGAAACCCGGTGGCTATGGCCGCTGGATTAAAAACGCTGGAGTTGATCTCGGTTCCGGGCTTTTTTGAAGCATTAACACAAAAAACAGAAAAGCTTACCCAGGGAATGAAGGCGCGAGCAGCAAGTGCGGGGATAGCGTTGACGACGAATAGCGTCGGAGGCATGTTCGGATTGTTCTTTACCAGTCAACCGGAGGTGTCAACTTTTGCGCAAGTGATGCAGTGCGACCAGGGACTTTTTAAAAAGTTTTTTCATGCAATGCTGGATCAAGGCGTATATCTGGCGCCTTCAGCTTTCGAAGCGGGCTTTGTCTCAGCGGCTCACACGGATGACGTGATAAACAGGACGCTGGATATTGCCGAAGAAGTTATGCGCAAGCTATAAGGAAATTAGCTTCAGGACTTTTACCAAAAGGTCAAAGTGCTTTATATGCTCAAATGAGTAGTGGATCATTCCTGTTTATTAAAGACAACAGGTTCGAACCACTACTTACTTCTCACAAATGCTCAGACATTTTTATCGCTAAGGCGTTGTAGTCCAAGTTGCGCGCTTACTTGGTTTTAAAGTAAACGCGCGCCATTCGCACAATAAAAAACATTTGCCGTGTGTGTCTGGCGCATTTTGTAATGTTTTTGCTCCAATGGCTATGGCTGAGCATTTTATTCTCAAGGCTAGACTTGACCTGCCGCTGTCGCTTCAGGTACTTCGATTAATTTGCCGCTTTTAACGTCATAGACATATCCGTAAATGGGTATGTCTTTGGGAACCAGCGGGCTGTTTTTTATTCTCAAGACATCTTCGGTAACGCTTTGCGCCTGTTCTTTGATGGTTAACCAGTTGATGTATTTACCATCGGTGCAACCAGGGCCCTCGCAGCAGTCATGCCAGCCATTTTCATCAATGGATGCGGTTTTTAAGCTGCTGGACAAAAGGTCGCCCATGATGTCGTTGGTAAAAAGTTCCATGCCGCAATCGGTGTGATGGATAACAAACCATTCGCGTGTTCCCAGCAGTTTGTAAGAAATGACCAGCGAACGGATTGCGTCATCACTGGCACGTCCACCAGCGTTTCGAATAACGTGGGCATCGCCTTCGGTAAGTCCTGCGTATTTGGCAGGATCAAGTCTCGCATCCATACAGGTCAGAATTGCAAATCGGCGTCCTGGGGGTAATGGTAAATCGCCTTTGTCAAAATTATTGGCATAGTTTCTGTTAGCAAGTAAAACTTCATTGAGTACGCTAGTCATTTAAATCTCCTCTTTTTTATTATTTTTAGTATATTCATCAGCAAATTGGTTATTGCCATCAATATTTTATTGTCAATCAGCTCGTTAGATTGAATGGGATAAAGCATTCAATAACTGCCTTAAAATTTGCCGCCATCTTAAGACGAGCCGAAAATAAGCTATTTCATTTCGTTTATCAAGCGCACGGCATAATAACATCTGCAATAGAACAAGTGGATTGCAGAGTAATAATTATGCTCGGCGTTTATATCACTCAGTGAGGACGTTTTAATCCCATCGGGACTTCAGTAGAATTCAACTTCACCCGCGAGCTCTACAAAAAGCGTGATGGATGCGAATGACTCTCTAAATGCCTTGTTGTCACGGGTTATCCTGGACGCTCTTATCCAGCATTTTATATGCCATGATTCTTTAATAAAATAGCTATAAAAAACATAAGCTTGGTTTTTTATGTTGCTAGTTGTGTGAAACTTTGTTTCAATTATTGAAATTCTTTTTCAAAAAATAGTTTATGAACGATTTTCCCTTTTCGGATTTGACGCCGGTTTTTTTTCTGCAGCGCTTTGTGCTCGAATTTATGCATGCCAGCGAGCAGCAAGGTAAAGGCCACAGTGAAGAGCTCATTGAATACATTGCGAGGACAGCGGGACAATTTTTTGAAGAGACCTACAGAAGTGAGCATGGGCTGACTGAGCTTTTGGATGAAGATCAATATGCCCGGCTGATTATCGGTTTAAAAAATAAAATTGGCGGCGACTTTTCTTTGTTATCAAAAGAAAAGGATTGTGTTCGTGTTGTCAATAATTGTTGTCCATTTGGAGAGGGAGTTTCCAGTTCGCCTGAATTATGCAGGATGACATCAAGTGTTTTTGGCGGCATCGCGGCTCGAAATTTTGGTTATGCAAAAGTCGAGATTTCCAAAAGTATTGCGCGCAAGGATGAGGGGTGTGAGGTCTCGGTTTATTTAAATCCTGAAAAAGGGCTTCATCGTCCGGGGCTGGAATATAGCCGGCAGAAAAACACGGAGGAAAAAGGCGCGGCTGATGTGCTGCATTCTCAAATTGAAGAAAGCATGCAAAAAATTTGGCGGCTAAAGCACAAAAAACAGGCAAAAAAACAGCCGCCTGTTATTGTT
Organism: Methylomicrobium sp.; assembly: GCA_018333785.1. GTDB lineage: Bacteria > Pseudomonadota > Gammaproteobacteria > Methylococcales > Methylomonadaceae > Methylicorpusculum. The sequence continues at coordinate 62,226 of JAGXSU010000108.1, forward strand.
GCAAAATCTTCAGTTATGCAGGATGTGCTCAGGGCTATTGAAAAAATAGCGCCGACAATGGCGGCTGTATTGATCAATGGTGAAACAGGGGTGGGTAAGGAACTTGTCGCGAAGGCCATTCATGCCATGAGTGACCGCAATGATCATGCCTTTATGGCGATAAATTGTGGCGCAATTCCAGAAACATTGATTGAAAGTGCATTATTCGGCCATGAAAAGGGCGCGTTTACGGGTGCGATTGATATTCACCAGGGTTTTTTTGAGCGAGCCGATGGCGGCACTTTGTTTTTAGATGAGGTTGATACCTTGTCCCCGGCGGCTCAGGTTAGGTTGCTCAGAGTGATACAGGAAGGTGAACTGGAGCGTGTTGGTGGTAAGCGGACGCTCGAAATTGATGTCCGCATTATTTCAGCAACCAATCGTGATTTAAACAAGCTTGTTGAGGAAGGGGTGTTCCGTAAGGATTTGTACTATCGAATCAATGTCGTCAATTTACTGATTCCGCCATTATTCCAGAGACCGGAAGACTTTCCTTATTTGGTTCAATCCATACTTCAGCGTTTAAATAAAAAATACAATAAACAAATTGAAACAGTTAGCCGGGAAGTCATGCAGCAAATAAGGAGCTACCGCTGGCCGGGTAATGTCAGGGAATTGGAGAATGTGCTGGAGCGGGCGGTTTTATTTACTGCAGATACAGAAATTACGGTGCTGGAGTTGCCCGATTCGGCGCCATTAGCTCAGGATTGGGGTGATATCAGGGAATCGGTTTTATTTTCAGCGGAGCGTGCGTTCTTGCTGGGTTCCTTGCAGGGTTATCAGGGCGATGTCAAGAAAATTGCAGAAAGCATGGGACTAACCTCAAGAGCTGTTTACGGCAAGTTAAAAAAACACCGACTGGATCCGCGTCAATATAGGCATTAGCCTGCACAGGCTTTAATAATTCCTTTGTACGGAGAACTTTGCAAGGGAAATCAGCGCTTCTTTAAATGTCGATTCAGGCAGGACATGCAGCGCATCAATGGCTTTTTGAGCTTCCTGTTCTGCGCGCTGCTCGGTATAGGCTATGGCTTTTGTAGCCAAGACCACGGCGTAGACTTCATTAAATGCGTTCCGGTCGCCGTTTTTGACGGCATTGATAATGACTTGAGCATCTTGCGGGTTGCCGTGTTGAATGGCGTAAATCAAAGGCAAAGTAGGTTTTCCTTCGGCGAGATCATCTCCAAGGTTTTTGCCTAATTCTTCTTTTGTTGCTTTGTAATCAAGGGCGTCATCAATCAGTTGAAAAGCGATACCCAGGTGCTGTCCGTACAAGGCAAGATTGTCTTCGGTAGTTTGATCGGATCCGGACAGAACAGCACTCAGGCGCGTTGCCGCACTAAACAATATAGCGGTTTTGCGAGCGATGACTTCCAGGTATTTTTCTTCTGTGGTTTCAGGGTTGTTGCAGTTGAGCAGTTGCAGTACTTCACCCTCGGCAATCGCAGTCGTCGTTTTGGACAGGATTTCCATGACGCGAATACTGTTGGTGCGAACCATCATCTCAAACGCACTTGAATACAGATAGTCCCCTACAAGGACGCTCGCGGCATTTCCCCAGACTGCGTTTGCTGATTCCTGGCCGCGACGTAGGTCGGATTCGTCAACGACATCGTCATGCAGAAGTGTGGCGGTGTGGATAAATTCGATCACAGCTGCCAGTATCAAATGATTCTGTGAGACTTCACCCAGCGCTTTGGCTGCCAATAATAAAAGCATCGGGCGTAAGCGTTTGCCGCCGTTTCCCACGATGTAATGGCCCATCTGGTTGATCAGAATGACATCGGAGCTAAGCTCGTTGATGATAAGGGTGTCAACCGCTTTAGCTTCATCCGCCGTCAGGCGTTTTATTGAATTAAAATCTATGGGTGCTTCAGGGGTCGAACTTGGGATTGATTGTGATGCCATTAGTCAATTAATTTCATAAATGAATAATTTTTCAGCGTTTAAGCCATGAAAAAGTATTGCCAGCTTAGACGAGTCAAAAATAGTCAGACATGCTATTGAATAAAGTAGTCTGGTGTCAATAGCTGAGTTGTGTTATTTTAAGCGGTATAAGTGTGCCAGCAAGTAATTTTAATACATTGACTGGTTTTGTTTTTAAAAATATAATCTGCGGTTAACTTTTAACAGATTATGCTTGATGGAGCTGACGCCGATGTATGCGGTAATTCAAACAGGTGGGAAACAGTACCGGGTTGAGGAAGGTACTACCTTAAAAATAGAAAAGCTCGAACTGGGTGCGGGTGATAGCATTGAGTTTGACAAAGTATTGATGGTTCAATCTGACGACGCTGTAAAAGTGGGTCAGCCTTATCTTGAGGGCGGCAAAGTTACGGCAACCGTTTTATCGCAAGGCCGGCACAAAAAAGTCAAGATAATCAAATTCAGAAGACGTAAGCACCACATGAAACAAATGGGGCATCGTCAGTATTACACTGAAGTCCAGATCACTGGTATTTCGGCTTAAAAGATAGAGGATAGACTAATGGCTCATAAGAAAGCGGGGGGCAGTACCCGGAACGGACGCGACTCACAGGCAAAAAGACTGGGTGTAAAAATATTTGGTGGTCAGCAAGTGGCGGCGGGCAACATTATTGTGCGTCAGCGTGGTACCAAATTTCATCCTGGAGATAATGTGGGTTGTGGTAAAGATCACACGTTATTTGCAACAGCCGAAGGCAAAGTTGTGTTTGCGGTCAAAGGCCCTAACAAACGTAAGTTTGTGAGCGTTGTTGCTGCCTAGTTAATACGATTACCTGCTTTTTGCGGGGTGTCGGAAATGATGAAAGGCCTCGCCCAACGGGTGGGGCTTTTTTGTTTATGACAGTTTGGAATTTTTAGATGTGTAGTTTATGAGATTTGTTGACGAGGCTGTCATTCGCGTCGAAGCGGGTGATGGAGGTAATGGTGTTGTAGGGTTTCGTCGAGAAAAATACATACCTAAAGGTGGTCCGGATGGCGGTGATGGCGGTGATGGCGGCAGTGTTTATCTGGTCGCTACCGAAAATATCAATACGCTGGTCGATTTTCGATATCAGACAGTTCATAGAGCGCAGCGCGGTCAAAATGGAATGGGGTGCAATTGTACCGGAAGAAAAGGAGAAGATTGCTTTGTTGCGGTTCCGGTAGGCACCTTGGTTAGGGAGGCTGAAACGGGCGAGATCATGGGGGAATTGATAACGCCGGGTGAGACGCTTTTGGTCGCTCAAGGTGGTTTTCATGGCTTGGGAAATGCTCGCTTTAAAAGCAGTATTAACCGGACGCCTCAGCAGACTACGAAGGGAACGCCAGGAGAGCATCGGATGCTGGATCTGGAGTTGACATTGATTGCTGATGTTGGCCTGCTGGGTTTGCCTAATGCCGGAAAATCCAGTTTAATTCGCGCGGTATCGTCTGCAAGACCTAAAGTTGCTGATTATCCGTTTACGACATTGCACCCCAATCTGGGTGTGGTAAGGGTCGATGATCTGCGCAGTTTTGTCATGGCGGATATTCCGGGAGTGATCGAGGGGGCTTCAGAGGGCGCAGGTTTGGGCTTGCAGTTTTTAAAGCATTTGTCGCGGACCGGATTATTGCTTCATTTGGTCGATGTGGCGCCCTACGAATCAATGGCTTCGCCGGTAGAGTCTGCGCGAGTCATCATTAATGAGGTTAAGTCATGGAGCGATGATTTAGCCAACAAGCCGCGCTGGCTGGTACTGAATAAAATTGATTGTTTGGTGCCGGATGAGGTTGAAAGTCATTGTCAGGCAATTGTCGATGAGCTTGAGTGGCAGGGTCCTGTGTTTAAATTATCGGCATTAACCGGTGGCGGTACCTGGGAGTTGATGTACGCCATTATGGAATTTTTAGAACAAAAACGGCAGGGTGTGCGTGAGTAGAAGCGATTTTGCTAAGGCAAAAAGAGTAGTCGTTAAGATTGGGAGTGCGCTGTTAACTGCAGGCGGGCAAGGTTTGAGTCGTGATGCTATTGCAGAATGGGTCAGGCAAATGGCCTTATTAAGAGCTTCAGGAGTTGAAGTGATCTTGGTGTCTTCGGGGGCGGTAGCGGAAGGTATGTGCCGTCTTGGCTTGAAAGTCCGGCCTAAAACATTACATGAGTTGCAGGCGGCCGCGTCTGTCGGGCAAATGGGTTTGGTGCGAGTATTTGAAAATAATTTTCAGCAGCACGGATTGCATGCGGCGCAGGTGCTGTTGACGCATGATGATTTGTCGGACAGGCAGCGTTATCTGAATGCGCGGAGTACCTTGTTAACCTTGCTGCAGTTTGGCGTGGTGCCTGTTATCAATGAAAATGATGCGGTGGCGACGGAAGAGATTCGATTTGGTGATAACGATACCTTGGGCGCGCTTGTCGCTAATCTGGTTGAGGCTGATTTATTGGTGATATTGACGGATCAGCAGGGGCTGTTTACCAGTGATCCCAGTTTAAATCCGGCTGCTGAGTTGATTTCCGAAATCAGTGCGAGTGATCCCGGGCTTGAAATCATGGCAGGCGGAAGCCGTAGTGGATTGGGTAGAGGTGGAATGTTCACTAAGGTTCGAGCAGCAAAACTGGCTTCTCGGTCGGGAGCGGCTACTGTTATCGCATCAGGTGGCGTAAGCAACGTTATCTCGCGCGTTGTTGCCGGTGAGTTGATCGGAACTTATCTAACGGCCGGTGTTGAGCCTCTGTTGGCTAGAAAGCGCTGGCTGGCAGGGCAGTTGCAGGTAAAGGGTAAGTTGGTTCTTGATCAGGGGGCTGTCCGGGTTTTAAAAGACGAAGGCAAAAGCTTGCTGGCGGTGGGCGTGAAGTCCGTTTCCGGTAAATTCCAACGGGGCGAGCTGGTTTCTTGCGTAAATGAAGCAGGGCTGGAAGTTGCGCGCGGGCTAATTAATTACGGCGCTGCGGATGTACAAAAGATTATCGGTAAATCCAGTGCAGAATTTGAAGCCATTCTTGGTTATGCAGATGAATCCGAGTTGATTCACAGAGACAACATGGTACTTGTCTAGTTGTTTGCGGCTTCTAAAATTGAAGCCAGCGGCTGAGAATAAGCGAATACAAAAGCCGATCTGTTAACTATTTTCGGCTTTTGTATTAAAGTCGATTAGACCAGGCTGCGAATTTTTGCATTGAGTCTGCTTTTGCTGCGTGAGGCTTTGTTCTTGTGAATCAAGCCTTTGTTGACAGCTGAATCAATTACAGGAACTGCTGTTTTGAAAGCTTCTTGTGCTTGATCTTTGTTGCCGGCATTTACCGCGGCCAAGACTTTTTTGATAAAAGTACGTAGGTTGCTTCTTTGTCCTGCATTGCGGGTGCGGTTTTTTTCTGCTTGTTTTGCACGCTTTTTCGCTTGAGCTGTATTAGCCATAGTGTATCGATTCTTTAAAAAGTAGGTTAGTAAAAAGACTGAATAGTATCTGGTAGAATATCGGTTTTGTCAAATTTCAAAATACTTTGGGAACTTTGTTGAGTAAGGAAATTCTAAAATCTACTTTCACCGTCAGTGGCATGACTTTTTTTTCCCGGGTTTTGGGGTTTATCAGAGACATGCTCATTGCCCGCTATTTTGGTGTTGATTCGGCAACTGATGCTTTTTTTGTCGCATTCAAGATACCTAATTTTTTGCGCCGGTTATTTGTCGAAGGGGCCTTTGCTCATGCCTTTGTGCCTGCGATTACCGGATATGATCAAGAGGAAAATCAAGCGCGTCTCAAGCTTTTTCTAAACAACGCGGCCGGTTCCTTAGCGGTATTGATGATGGTGGGTACAGTTGCCGGCATGTTCGCAGCGCCTGTTCTGGTTTTATTGTTCGCGCCCGGATTTATCTGGGAGCCGCGGCAATATGAATTATCCGTGCAAATGCTGCAGATCACGATGCCTTATTTGTTTTTCATATCATCGGTGGCTTTTGCCGGGGGTATTCTCAATACATTCGGTAAATTTGGCATTCCGGCATTGACTCCGGCTATTTTGAATGTGGCCATGATAGCTGCAGCCATCGTTTTGGCCCCGCTACTGAGCGAACCGATAGTGGCTTTAGCCTGGGGTGTGTTTTTGGGTGGTGCGCTGCAGTTGCTGATTCAGTTTCCCGAATTGGCCCGCCTGGGCTTGCTGCCACGCTTGCAATTTGATCCAAAAGACCCAGAGGTCAGACGGGTTATAAAAATGATGGGGCCTGCCCTATTTGGCGTATCGGTTACTCAAATTAATCTGTTGCTGGATACCTTTGTGGCCTCATTTTTGGTGACCGGCAGTGTTTCCTGGCTTTATTACTCGGATAGACTCGTAGAATTTCCACTGGGTATTCTTGGTGTTGCATTGGCAACCGTCATTTTGCCCAAGCTGGCAAGAAACCATGCGGCCAATGAACATCAGGCATTTTCCAAAACCCTGGATTGGGGCTTGCGATGCTTATTAATAGTGGGGCTGCCCAGTATGATAGGTTTGATAATACTTGCAGAGCCTATTCTTTATACCTTATTCCAGTATGATGAATTCAATGCCAATGATGTGCGTCAGGCTAGTTCCAGTCTGCAGGGGTATTCGTCCGGCTTGCTGGGCTTCATGTTAATCAAACTATTGGTACCCGCTTTCACTTCGCGCAAGGACGTGATGACGCCTATGCGCTATGGATTGTATGCGTTGGCGGCAAATTTTATTCTTAACTGGATTCTGGTTGTGCCGTTTGCTCATGGGGGGCTAGCCTATGCCACGTCAATCGCGGCCTATCTTAATGCAGGTTTACTGCTCGCCACCTTGATCAGGGGGGGATTTTATAAACCGGAAAAGCAATGGGTGCCGTTTTTTATTCGCCTGATTGTGGCCAATGGTCTTATGGTTCTTGCTTTGATCGTCGTTATGAATCCGCTGGTATGGCTGGAATGGGGAGTTACGGCGAGAAGCCTGGGATTATTGGGCAGTATTGTGGTTGCGGTAGTATTTTATTTGCTGGCTTTATATCTGATGGGATTTAGGTTGAAGCAGGTGTTAAAGCCCTTCAAATGATGAATTTGCTTCTGTGATTCAGAAGTCGGATTGCCGCTCCTTGATTATATCTTTCGCACTTCAAATTTCGGCAGTGCCTAAGGAGGCAACGGGTTGTTCGGCAAAGGCTTTGCCAGCATGGATGCTGGCATAGAGCCTATAGGGATGTATTTGCGGCGTCCTTTGACGGGCCCCCGGTGCTGAATTTCGATCTACGATGGGGATATGAAAGAGCGGCTTTAACCATTGAGTGCCGGATCAGGCGGCCAAACTTTCCATGCCGGATTCGAGCATGAGAAGTTCAGGGAGATTTTCTGTCATGAACGTTTCTGATAAGCCGATTTTTGCTGCAACTTCTGAAGGGAAGGTTCTGAAAACGTCATCCATGCTCAAGCCGCTTTGTTGGCAATAACTTAAGTAACGGGCAATATGAACAACGCAAGCCTGCTGGGAGATGTTTTCTGTTTTTAACGGTTCTCCACAATAGGCAACAGCATCAACCAGCTCGGGTGAAAAATGCCAGCGGCGGCATAGCTCGGCGCAAACATCCTCGCTGGTAAAACCCAGTCTGCGCATCTCTATAGACGAACGGGTATTTCCAGCTTTGACATGCTGATCGATTTCATTGGCTTCCCTAGGGGCGCCCATGTGAATCAGAATGTCGCCTAAATCGCTGATTAATCCGGCCGTAAACGCCAGGTCAGCATCGATTTTGAGTTCTTTGGCCAGTCCTTTGGCATAGGTTGCGGTGCGGAAGCTATTTTCCCAAAAATTAGCAAGGTTAAAATTCTCAATTTTGGGAATGGAGTTGACGATGCCGGATGCGATAACCAGTGTGCGGAGCTGGTTCATGCCTAACATCACGATGGCATCCTGAATGGTGCCGACTTTTTTTGACAAGCCAAAATGAGCCGAATTAACCAGTCTCAAAACCTTCAACGATATCATTTGCTCCTTCTCGATGTTCTTGGCAATGGCGTTGAAATCTACTTTCGGGTCATTAAACTGAACGATGAGCGTTCTGACTACTTCGGGAACTTGGGGGATTTTATGGATTTGATCAAACAATTGGTTCATCGGCATTAGCATAATAGGATCTCTCTTTTTTTATGCGGAATTAAGTTGTGTTCAGTTTAGTAGAAGCCGGAAAAAATAAAGTTAAGGCTAAAAATATTTTTTAGTCGGCGCTTAAGGATTGAAAGTCAGGCCGCAAAAGCCTGTTTTTCAAAAGCAAAAAAGGGATCTGAAAATATCGACACTTTGCGGGGATAAAATCATTGAGCATCACCAATAAATGACCTTTTATCAGCACGTTACAAATAAAATTATGCTGAATTGAGGTTATGATAAAATCTCAGCCCTTCGCGATAGCCGGAAGATTGTGGTACGGCGCGATAATGAGCGAAAGTCCTGAAACGATTCGGGGCTTTTGGAACGGGACGAAACTGATTCGTGTTGCTGTTTTGCCGGGCAGGATTCGTTTTAACCTTTAACCTCACAGCACAGATTTCTCATGAACAAACCAAAAAAAGTCGCCATTCTTACTGCGGGTGGATTAGCCCCCTGCTTAAACTCAGCCATTGGCAGCCTCATCGAACGTTACACTGAAATCGACCCCTCCATTGAAATCATTTGTTACCGCAGCGGCTACAAAGGCTTGCTGTTGGGTGATTTTTATACCGTGACACCGGAAATCCGTGAAAAAGCGGGTTTATTGCATCGTTTCGGCGGATCCCTGATCGGTAACAGCCGCGTCAAGCTGACCAATGTTAAAGATTGTGTCAAACGTGGACTGGTAAAAGAAGGCGAAAATCCTCAAAAAGTGGCTGCCGACCAACTGGTCAAAGACGGTGTGGATGTACTTCACACTATCGGTGGCGACGATACCAATACGGCTGCAGCAGATTTGGCGGCATTTCTTGCCAGCAACAATTATGGCCTGACCGTCATTGGTCTACCAAAAACCATCGATAACGATGTTTTTCCCATTAAACAATCCTTAGGCGCATGGACCGCAGCTGAGCAGGGTGCTCACTATTTCTGGAACGTAGTGGCCGAAAATAATGCTAACCCGCGCATGTTGATTGTGCATGAAGTGATGGGACGCAGTTGCGGCTGGTTAACGGCGGCAACCGCAGTGGAATACCGCAAATTATTGGATGGGGCCGAATGGTTGCCCGAATTGGGCCTGGATCGTAATGCTTTTGAAGTGCACGCTATTTTCATCCCGGAAATGGCTATCGATATTGCCGCCGAAGCCAAGCGCTTGAGTGCGGTCATGGATAAAACGGATTGCGTTAACATCTTTGTATCGGAAGGTGCCGGCGTTGAGTCCATTGTTGCCGAAATGCAGGCGAAAGGTCAGGAAGTGCCGCGCGACGCGTTTGGTCACGTAAAATTGGATGCGGTCAATCCGGGCAAATGGTTTGGCGAACAATTCGCCCAAATGCTCGGCGCTGAAAAAACGCTGGTGCAAAAATCAGGTTATTTTGCTCGCGCCGCCGCATCGAATGTCGAAGATATTCGTTTGATCAAATCGTGTGCAGATTTGGCGGTAGAGTGCGCATTACGCCGCGAATCGGGCGTTATCGGTCATGATGAAGATAAGGGCAATGTGTTGCGTGCCATTGAATTCCCTCGTATCAAAGGCGGCAAGCCGTTCGATATCGAGGCTCCCTGGTTTACGCAAATACTGGCTGAGATCGGACAAACCAAGGGAACTAAAGTCAACACGGCTCATTAAGCGTTAAGGCTTTTATAAATCCAGGGATGGATTTTTGAGTCAATCTCAAAGTTTGTAGTGTTCAGCAACTGGCGTAGACGCTATCACTTGGTAAGTTAACGCCGAGAATATGTGAATGGCAACTGGATCGGCTGCTTTATGGCCGTTATTGTTGATGAGCAATGATTTAAAACAATGAGTAATTTTATGAAAAAAATAGGTTTCTTAATTCTGACCCTGACGTCATTGGCTGCATATGCGGATGATCCAAAAAATGACTGGCATAACACGACGTTAACTGAAGAAACGATCAAAAAGATTCAGGAAGCAAAATACCAATACAACAAATGCGTTGTAGATGAGCTGAAAAGTCCCGCTTATGTCAAGCAGGAGGTTCGCGGAGCCACGGAAGTCATCATAAAAAAATGTGAGCCATCATTGGCCTTGATGCGTCAGGTCTATACCGAACAAAAAGTGCCCGAAGTGATTGCCGACCGGCATTTGAAGCAAATGCGCATAGAGACAACGCGCAATGTACTCAAACAAATGATGTTCGCTGATGCCATCAGGCAGTCTGGACAAAATCCTTAAATACTGCATGGCAGTTTTTGCTTTAATACAATGATTGCCGGGATCTTAGGCTCCATCAAACAAGTTTCCTGCAATTCGGAAGCGGAATGTACCGGTGTTATTGAATTACCTGATTATAAAGATCAATCAGCTCAGTCAAAAATCGTCATCTCGGCAGGGATTGCCGAGATCCAGATGCCATGGATGGCGAGCGCCGAACACATCCTTGTGGTCTGGATTCCGGCGATCCCTGCCGGAAAGACGTTGTTGCTGAAGCATCTTTATAATCAGGTTGAATTATTACTTTTTGGTCCTATATCGTTTGAAATGAACGGCGTATTTGGCGGCAGTGCGATAATAGTTGGTACTGCCTTCTATGGATTTCAGCGGAATGAGGCTGGATAATACATGACTCTCTGTGCCCTTTTTTGAACAAAGCGTATGCTAGACGGATACAGGTGAAAATTTAGATCGTTTAGAGGATTACTAAAGAGATTATCCGTCGTGCTCCAGCAAACCGGTGGGATGACGTTACTTTTAATTGACTTACCCAAGAGAAATTATGAATTACTCCATTGACCTGACCCTTAAGCCTACAACTTTTGATTTGTGGCATGTTTGTTTGGCCGGCACCGTTGTTTTGTTGGGGTTGATACTGATTGTTGTTCTATTGGCAGGACTTGTCAGTGTTGCCCGAGGTAAAAAGAAGCTGATAGTGGAAACACTAAAGCAGTCTGCTTTACTGGTGCCGCCTAAAGCACCGGAACCTGAAGTTAAAATCGTTGAGAAAATTGTTGAAGTTGAAAAAATTGTTCAAGCGCCGGCCCCAGAACCGATCGTTCTCAAAGAAGCGACACCCGATGCGGCACTGCAGCTGTTAAATCTGTTGCAAAAAGAAGCGCGTTTTATTGATTTTGTTATGGAAAACATAACCGCTTACAGCGATGCCGATATTGGGGTTGCAGCCCGTGTGGTCCATGAAGGGTGTACCAAAGTGATGGACGAGCATTTCAAGCTGGCCGTCATTCATGAAGGGCAGGAAGGGGCAACCGTTACGTTACCGAAAGGTTTCGATGCGTCGTCGATACGCCTGACCGGCAATATAGTCGGAGAAGCGCCTTTTACCGGCGTCCTGGTTCATAAAGGCTGGCAGGTCACAGACATGAATTTGCCAAAATTAACGTCGGGTCATAACGTAAAAATACTGGCACCGGCTGAGGTTGAATTATGAGTAATTTGTTTGGTCATTCCGGCTCGAATAATGGCGAGGAAGGGCACGGACAGAATACATCAGAGCCTGAGATTTCAGGCAATGCAACGGATAACACGCCTCATACCGAAACCGGAAGCAGTGATCAGCCCCTGACGGGCAATACGTCTGGCCCCCGATATTCAGTGGGAATTGATCTGGGTACCACGCATTGCGTGCTTTCCTATGTCGATTTAAGTGTATCTGATGAAGACAGTTATCATCAGGAAGTGATGGCTATACCGCAGCTAAGCTCGCCAGGAACGGTTGAGGATTTATTGCAGCTGCCTTCGTTTTTATATCAGGCCCACCCTTTAGAATTGGCTGAAGGGGCAACTTCATTGCCGTGGACGGCAAAACCTTCTTTTTTAGTCGGTGAAATCGCCCGCAATTTAGGCAGCAAATCGCCTATTCGCCTGGTGTCCAGTGCTAAAAGCTGGCTATGTCATGCTGGTGTCGATTGTAAAGCCGCCATTCTTCCCGCCGAAGCGCCGGAAGAAGTTGAACGTGTCTCGCCTTTTCAGGCGACTGTTGCCTATCTTCAGCATATTCGCGATGCCTGGGCCAATAAACATCCCGGTGAACCGTTATCAGAACAGGATGTTACGATTACCGTGCCGGCATCATTCGATCCGGCCGCGCGCGAATTGACAGTGGAAGCGGCTCGCTCAGTCGGACTTGAGAAAGCCATTTTACTGGAAGAACCGCAATCGGCTCTGTACAGCTGGATTGAAAAAAGTCAGGGAGAGTGGCGTAAACAAGTCCAGATCGGCGATATCATTTTAGTGATTGATATCGGCGGCGGCACGACCGACTTGTCTTTGATTGCCGTGACGCAACAAGACGGTAATTTGGAGTTGACCCGTGTTGCGGTGGGCGATCACATCCTTTTGGGTGGTGACAACATGGATTTGGCTTTGGCTTATACCGTAAAAGCCAAGCTGGAGCAGGATGGACGGCGTTTGGAAGCGTGGCAAGTTCAAGCTTTGATGCATGGGTGCCGGGAAGCCAAGGAAAAAATCTTCAGCCAGATAGATTTGCAAACCATTCCTTTGGTCGTACCTAATCGCGGCTCTTCATTGATAGGCGGTGCGTTGCGAACTGAGTTAACCCGTGAAGAAGTCGAGAGCGTCTTGGTCGAGGGCTTTTTACCTCGTGTCTCCTCAGCAGACAGGCCCGTTGTTCGTCCCCGCAGTGGTCTTAGAACCGCCGGATTGCCTTACGCACAAGATGCCGCGATCACACGCCACTTGGCTGCATTTTTAGCGAAACAGCTTAGCGCAACAGACGAACTCAGCGATGTGACGTTGCCGGAACATGCCACATTTATCCATCCTTCGGCTGTTCTATTTAACGGGGGGGTATTGAAAGCCGATGCGCTGGCGGGCCGGTTGATGGAGGTTTTAAATAGCTGGCTTACTGCAGAACAAGCGCCGGAATCGCGCCTGTTGGAAGGTGCCGATCTGGATCTCGCAGTAGCACGCGGCGCCGCCTATTATGGCTTTGTCCGAAAAGGCAAGGGCGTAAGAATCAAAGGCGGTACCGCAGCTTCTTATTATGTCGGTATCGAAAGCGCGATGCCTGCCGTTCCAGGAATGCCGCCCGAAATCGAAGCCTTATGCATTGCCCCGTTCGGCATGGAAGAAGGAACGGAAGCAGTTTTACCTGATGATGAGTTTGGTCTGGTCATTGGCGAGCCGGTTCGCTTCCGGTTTTTCAGTTCGAATAACCGTCGAGAGGATAAGGCGGGCGATCGGTTGGAGTATTGGACCGGCGACGAGCTGGATGAGTTGGACGAGATAGAAATCACCTTGCCCGAAGAAGGCCGAAAAGCCGGAGAAGTGGTGCCTGTGCATCTGACTTCAGCGGTGACCGAAGTAGGCACTTTGGAGCTTCATGCCGTTTCAAGACAGGACGGCAAACGCTGGAAAGTCGAGTTTGAGGTCAGGGCCGGAGAAGAAAGTTAATTAAAAAAAGCTTACCAATGCAAGGATGCATGCCAAAATTTCGCTAATCCGGTCGTCTGCACCGTTTTATAACTTCCTTGCCCTGATTATATAGTTCATCGTGCAAACACTCAATCCCCGTTATCTTGTTGGCATAGACCTTGGCACTACGCATACTGTCGTTGCTTATACTCCTGCTGATCAGTCCGGCGCTGAGATAAAAATATTCCTCATCGAGCAGTTGGTGGCGCCCGGTGAAGTCGCTGCGCGTCCTTTGCTGCCTTCAGTTCGGTATCATCCGGCGGAAGGCGAGCTTTCCGATGCGGATCTCGCGTTTTTGCCGACTCAAGACAAATCTGTCATGGGCGAAGCGGCCCGGGTTTTGGGCGCTAAAACGCAAGGTCGGTTCGTTACCAGTGCTAAAAGCTGGTTGTCCCACCCATCTGTGGATCATACGGCCGATATTCTGCCTTGGGGTAGCAGTGAAGACGTGGTCAAAGTGTCACCCTTGGCCGCCAGTGCAGGATATCTGGATCATATTCGAATGGTCTGGCGACATCAATTTCCGAACGCTCCGCTTGAAGAACAGGACATTGTGATTACGGTTCCGGCGTCATTTGATGAAGGCGCCAGGTCATTAACCGTGGAAGCGGCTAAAATCGCCGGGCTTGACCGCGTAAAATTGCTGGAAGAACCGCAAGCAGTGTGTTACGACTGGTTGCAACGTCATGCCGGCAGTATCAATCAGCAATTGGCCGATGTGCACTTATTGCTGGTTTGCGATGTGGGCGGCGGAACCACCGATTTAACACTGATTAAAGTTGAGCCGGGAGAACCGGAGCCCAAATTGACGCGTATCGGCGTCGGCGATCATTTGATGCTGGGCGGGGATAATATTGATTTGGCCTTAGCGCATCTGGCTGAACAACGCCTTGTTTCAGATGCCAAGCGCTTGTCAGCGGCTGATCTGTCTCAGTTGATCGAACAATGCCGCATTGTTAAAGAAAAATTATTGGCGCAAGATGCGCCCGAACAGCTTTCCGTTACCTTGCTGGGTGGGGGTTCACGCTTGATTGGCAGTGCCCGGTCGGTAGTGCTGACCCGAGATGAGGTCAGGTCGATCGCGTTGGACGGCTTTTTCCCGTTATCGCAATTAAACGAGTTGCCTGATCGCAAACGCAGCGGCGTGGTTGAATTCGGATTGCCTTATGCGGCGGAACCGGCAATCAGTAAACATATTGCCGCGTTTTTGAAGTTGCACAGTCAGGCTGCGCTTGATGCCATGCAAGGCGAGGGCAAAGTTCCCGATGCATTGCTGCTTAATGGCGGAGTGTTCAGAAGTGAGCCAATTACGCGCCGTGTGCAGGACTTGATAACCGCCTGGCGAGGCAAGGCGCCCAAATTGCTGGATAACCGTCATCCGGAACTGGCCGTGGCGATAGGGGCCGTCAGCTATGCTTTGGCCCGGCGTAACAAACAGGTACGCATCGGTGGTGGGGCCGCGCGCAGTTATTTCCTGGCGGTGGATACCGATGGTGATTGTCAGCAAGGCGTTTGCATTCTTCCGCGCGGCTGCGAGGAAGGGCATGAAATTGTATTGCAAGACCGGCAGTTTGCCTTGCGTTTGGGGCAGCCCGTGCGATTTCATCTGGTTTCTACAACCGGAGACGCTGAGTTCAAACCGGGTGAAATTGCCACGATAACCGATGACCGGTTTCAAACTTTACCCCCTTTGGCCGTGGCTTTGGCAGCTACTGAGCACTCCTCTTCAGCGCAGGAGATTGTAAAGTTAGCCGTCACGCTGACAGAAATCGGTACATTGAAAATTCAGTGCGTATCGGTTAAAGATCCCCATCAACGCTGGGATGTCGAATACCAAATCAGGCGAAAAAACAACCTGAGTACGGCAGATCAAGCCATTTTGCCGCCACAGTTCAATAAAGCCATTGAATTGGTCCAGACTGTTTTCGGTTCACGGTCCAAAGATGTCAATCCAAAAGCGGTCAAAAGTCTGCGCGCGGATCTTGAAAAATTACTGGGTTCTGCACGCAGCGAATGGGAAACTCCCTTGCTGAGAGGCTTGTTTGCTGCGTTGCTTGACGGCATGAAATACCGCAAACGATCGGAAAACCACGAGCGGGTCTGGTTGAGCCTGACCGGTTATTGTCTTCGTCCGGGCTTGGGGTATCCTCTGGATGACTGGCGTGTTGAGCAGTTATGGAAAATTTATGATCAAGGTATTCAATTTGTCAATGAAACGCAGAACTGGAGCGAATGGTGGACGTTGTGGCGGCGGGTTGCCGGTGGTTTGAATGTTGCTGCACAGGAAAGGATCAGTGACGATATCGGCAAATTTTTAAATCCGGCTTCGGCCCGGCAGCCGGCAGTTGCCAGGCAAATGAAAACACGGAGTTATGACGATATGGTCAGACTGGCTGCCGTGCTGGAAAAGTTGCCGGTGCCCAAGAAAATTCAGTTAGGCGAGTGGTTGTTAAATCGCTTGAGTAAACCCGGAGAGTCGGAGCAAAGCTGGTGGGCGTTAGGCCGTATCGGTGCCCGCATGCCTTTTTACGGCAGCAGTCATGCCATCATTGCTCCTAAACTGGCCTCAGAATGGCTGCAGCAAGTGATGCAGGCTGATTGGAAGAAAATACCTCAGGCCGGATTTGCGGCAACGTTAATTGCGCGTATGAGCGGCGATCGCACCCGCGATATCGACGAAAAGCTCAGGATAGACATTATCGAGCAATTAAAACAAGCCAAAGCACCTGCGTCCTGGATAGAGATGGTCGAAACGCACAAGCAACTGGATGAAAAAGAAGAAAAGCAAATCTTCGGCGAAGCCTTGCCGCCCGGTTTAAAACTGATTCAGTAGTCATTGCCCTGAAAGCGAGAGGTAGGGTGGTTTCGCATAACGAAGTGAAGCAAACCGCCATGAGGGAGGGCAATCCCCAAATCAAGCCGTCATGGTGTATTGCCTATCGGCGAATACACCTTACCTTCTGCGCCTTATGCTTTTGTTATGCTTTTACCGTTTAATTGATTTGAAATTTCAATATCTTTTTTAAGCAGTGTATTGATCACTTGATTGAGCGAAAAACCGTGTCCCTTGGCTTTGAGCCTGTCCATAAAAAACTCTTTGACCTCTTTATCAAGGTAAATTGGTATATCAAGTTCCTCGATTGGCCTATAGAATTTACCTTGTTCCGCACCACTAAAATCATATTCATCTTTCATCATGGATGCCTTCTTTGATATTCCTTGTCCGGTAGGATGCGGTGAGGAACGAACAGTATCAATCGCGAACGATGCGGTTCACGATGTTTACCGCATCCTACGGGCTGGTACATAGAGCCGCATAATTTTGAACAGGACAAGATTAACATTGCCTCGGAGTAGGTTTGGTAGCTTTTGCAAAAAGAAAGACTTGACCCCTCTGCCCTTTTATTGGTCGTTCGAGAGACATATTTTTTGTAAAATATAGGTTGAGTTATGATTTGACTTTTAAACTGTCTAACTTTTTTTTAAGCTTTTCCTCTGTAATCTTTTCATCATATCGAAACTCAATTAGCTTATATCCAAGCGACTTACAAATATTTTTCTTTCTTGTGTCATTTTCCTTTCGTTTTCTAAGCCCTTCTTCTCCACCCCAATGATTGACAATCTCGAAATGCTGAACTCCCTGATATTCAATTCCAGATTTTAATTCAGGTATCCAGACATCAATCTCCAATCCTTCAAGTTCTTTACCTCGATAATGATGAATTACATCTAAAGATGGAAGAAGTACCTGAACCATCTTGTAAAGCATTGTTTCTGTTATCCATTTTTCTCCAATTTTAGGGTACTCAAACGCTTCTCTAACTTCATTCTCTATTTCGCGATAGTCTTTGTCTTGAGAAAAAATGAATTTACCAAACTTTTTCAATGAAAAAAGGTGATGATATGGCATATATTTGATAAGGAAAGCCGATGGAGAAGGGGAACATGGATATTCTTGATTAGGAATATTTCCCGTGCATAAATGACATATACCATTTTTAACTTCCAAATCATTTTTAACGGTCAAACCATTTTTAATATCTAAATACTCTTCAAAACAGGAGCACGTCAGAATTATGCCACATCTTCGACAAATAAATGTAACAGGAAAAAATGCACTACCAATCCTAATTTCATCTAAATCTTCCTCTGGATGTACACAGTCAATCAAAAAGTCTTTAAAAATCGGCAAAATTAATTCAGAATTAAAATGAATACCAAGTAAACATACATATGACTTTTTCTTTTTTGAAGAAATATCAAAAGTATATCCAGTTATATTCAAGCCTTCTTCTAGGTCTAAACTTATTTCATAATTTTTGTTTTTAACAAAAACCAGAATATTTCCTAAAGAAAAATTAATGATTTCTTTAACTGCTAATAACGATGGAAAATTACAAATTTCCCCATCTGTATAATTAATTGCTTTGAGACTGTAATCATCATGACCGTACCGAGCGCAAAATTTTGCATCAATTTCAACGCTAATATCTTTTTTATAACCTGTATGTTTTACAATATTTTTTTCTTCAAAAAAATTTTTGTTTTTTAAAAAATTTATAGAACCTAAGTCGGTATGAGAATCTGCACATAAACCATACTCTTCAAATATTACTTCAAGTTCTTGCTTGAAAGCTGATCTAATATTATGAAAAAAATTCCCCCTTTGCTCCAAAGCAATACGAAATGATTTGCTTACAATGCTATTTGGAATTTTAATTCGGTAACTTATTGTATCCATAAAGACCACATGCTTAACGCCGCAATCACCGGCTAGTCCGGTGCATTGCCTTGTTAAGGCTGTCCTCGATAGTTTCTTTAAAGTCAGGGTCAAACTGTTTTAGATAGCTCAATGTGACTTTCATAACATCCTCTAAAGATGGTGGATTATCCACTATAGGATCAATAGTTCTATTGCTGGAATCTCTAAAATTAATAATTGCATCGATAAACATATAACTTGGTATAAAGCGGCAAATATTATCTCCGGCAGTTACCGGAATTCCTGCCAGTTTTACTTGATTGGCCTTTGGCTGAACGTTATATACAGCACCACCACTCATACCGTTAACATTTTTGTGACAAGTTTCCCCTTCGGTTATATCAAAAGAAATATAGCTATCATTTTCGTCGATTATGTATCTTCCAGGAATAGTGTGCCTTTGGATTTTTGTCGTATGGGTGATATTTTCACTTTGCGGGGTAAAATCAAATGAATTTCTTTCAAATGGGTAGCCTGTAACTAAAAGAATTTGACCATTGAAGAATTCTTCTTCCTTAAGAGCGCTGTCCTTACTTGATATCTCTATGAAGTGATCTGGTATATGGAATTTTTGTGGGTGAAATACTTCAACAAGACATATATCAGAGCTGTCAATACCATTGATCTCTTCAGAGATTAGCTCTCCGACATTCCATACCCTTTTCGGAAAAAGAAAATCATATTGCGACGACCATTCAGCTCGGTTTTTTGCAGGAACCCAAAATGGAGACTCATTTTGAAGTTCACCCTGGATATTGTTTTCGATGACGTGCCTAGCCGTAAGCACAAAGAATTCATCGTTAATTTTCAATAGCACTCCGCTACCGGCTCCATACATCTGGTCGACATGGAAGTAACCTCTAGATTCGATGCTTTCGTACAAGTGGTTGAAAAAGAACCTGCGAGTCGACTTTGCAACATTTGAAGTCGCAGCTTTATCAATATATTTTTTGAGCTTCTTTTGAGTCAATTTGCTCATGATTAGGTGCTTTAACAAGTAATTAAATGGTTTCTGTATATCATCCCTGATCGCCGTACTCTAGGCAATAAGCTCTGTTACCTTAGCAGGACATTAACTGTAGATCACGATAGACAGTTTCTTTTTAGCGCGGTAATGGTCGGCCATGAAGAGGTAAACAGCCAACCATCGCCCGCTAGTATGAGGTGAGGAACGAACCGCATCAATCGCGAACGATGCGGTTCACTGTGTTTACCGGATGCAATAAATTAGAGGCTCGTTTTTTACATGAATTCCCGTGAGTTTTTGCTGTTACGGAACAGTAAGGGCTTTTCATCGGGTGCCAACGCAACGGCTGCAGCCGAAGCAATGGCGGCATCTATTACCTGATGGTTGGGTGATTTGCTGCAAACCGGGTCGGTGTTATACATGTCGCCGGTCAGTAAATAAGCTTGGCAGCGACAGCCGCCGAAGTCTTTGTGTTTTTCGTCGCAGCTGCGGCAGGGTTCCTTCATCCACTCCTGACCGCGGAAAAAGTTGAACGCTTTGGAATCATGCCAGATTTCTTCGATGCAGAAATCTTTGACATTGGGGCAATCCAGTCCGGGTAGTTCGCGGGCCGAGTGGCAGGGTAGCGCTACGCCGTCCGGAGCAATGGTCAAAAACGTCGTGCCCCAGCCATTCATGCAGGCTTTCGGGCGATCTTCGTAATAATCCGGCACGACATAATAAATTTTCATTTTACCGGCGACTTTTTCTTTATAAGCCTGGGCAATCCGTTCCGCCTCTTCAAATTGCTCCCGGGTTGGCAATAATAAGTCACGGTTGGCATGGGCCCAGCCGTAATATTGAGTATTGGCCAGTTCCAGATAATCAGCGCCCAGTTCTTCCGCCATTTCCAGAATGTCTTGCATTTGATGAATATTTTCACGGTGTATCACCACGCATAACACCATGGGATAGCCGTGTTTTTTGACCAGATGGGCAACTTCTTTTTTATGGAGGTAAGAGGTCGTTCCGGCAATATGGTCGTTTAATTCCTGGGTGCTCGCTTGAATGCTGACTTGGATATGGTCCAGACCTGCCTCTTTGAGCTGTACGATTTTATCTTCAGTCAAGCCGTAGCCGGATGTAATCAGGTTGCTGTAGTAACCGAGTTGGCGGGCGTGTCTGACCAGTTCTGTCAGATCTTTGCGGGTAAGCGGCTCGCCGCCGGAAAAACCAAGCTGAACGGCACCCATTTTTCGGGCTTGTGTCAGCACGCGCATCCAGTCCTCGGTGCTTAACTCTGATGAGTATTTGGCATAATCCAGAGGGTTAGAGCAATAAGGGCATTGCAACGGGCAGGCATAAGTCAGCTCTGCCAGTAACCAACGCGGCGGTGTGATATTAGTCTTGTCGAATCCAGCCATTGTGTAGTGCTACTTCCAGAAAAGCGTTGATGTCGTTGCTCAGGCCCGTGGTGGCAAATTTTTGTTCAAGTTCGTTGATCACTTGATCCAGGGTACGGGTGCCGTCACACAGTTTTAAAATTTCCGCTGAGCTGGTGTTCAGTTCAACCATGCCTTCAGGGTACAAAATGACGTTTTTTTGCTGCGCTTCTTCCCATTGCAACCGATGGGTGGGTGAGAAGCTGATGATCTTGTCGGGTTGAATAGTCATTATTTTTCGATATTGAAATAAGGCTGCATTTCGTTCACGTAAGCCAGATACATGGCATCGGCCATGGTCCACAGAACATTGAGTTTAAATTGCAGAATCTCGACCATGCGTTCTTGCTGCTCACGGGTTTTGTACCAGTCCAGGGTGATTTCCAGGCCATGTTCAACATCGCGGCGCGCTTCAGTCAGACGTTTACGAAAATAGGTGTAGCCTTCTTTTTCAACCCAGGGATAATGCGTCGGCCAGTTATCCAGTCGCTGCTGGTGTATTTTGGGGGCAAATAACTCAGTTAACGAAGAACTGGCGGCCTCGTGCCAATCCGCACGACGGGCGAAATTGACATAGGCATCGACGGCAAAACGAACGCCCGGCAGAACGTATTTAAGCGAAGTGATTTCATCACGCGTCAGGCCGACAGAGATGCCTAGCCGAATCCATGCTTCAATGCCGCCCGGATCATTGGGATGTCCGTCATGGTCCAGAATACGCTGTATCCAGATGGCGCGGGTTTTACGGTCCGGGCAATTGGCCAGAATGTTGGCGTCTTTAATCGGGATGCTGACCTGATAATAGAAACGGTTGGCAACCCAGCCTTGAATTTGTTCCTTGGTCAGCTTTCCCTCATTCATTAGCGTGTGATAGGGATGATGGATATGGTAATACTTTTCCATACCACGCAATTTCGCTTCAAATTCTTCCCGGTTCCAAGGCGTATTATCGTTAGCTGTCATTGTCTTCCCGTTTGCAAATTTTTAAAGTTCAATTTCCAGGCCATCATAGGAGACCTCGATTCCGTTTTGGTTCAATATTTTGAACGCATCGGAATCTTCATCCAGAATGGGATTGGTATTGTTGATGTGGATCAGTATTTTCCGGGTATCAGGAATGGCGTTGAGGACTTCAATCATGCCGCCGGGGCCCGATTGGGCCAGATGTCCCATCTCCTGAGCTTTTTTGCTGCTGGCGCCGCAGGCTATCATTTCATCTTCCGTCCAGAAAGTACCATCGACCAGCAAGCAGTCAACGTTTTGCATGGCGCTGAGAACATGAGGCTCTATTTCGCCTAGGCCGGGAGCGTAATAAACGCGTTTTCCAGTGGATATTTGTTCGATGATGACGCCGATATTATCGCCTTCATGCGGGTCATGGCGGTGCGGTGAATAAGGCGGCGCTTTACTTTTGAGCGAATGGGTATAGAGGCGGATGTCATCAATAGCTTCTACGGTAAAACTGCCGCCATCCAGAGGGACAGGATGATGTTTTACCGTGCAGTAATGTTCCAGCATCTTGAATACGGGGAAACCGGTAGTCAGATCCTGTTTGACCATTTCGCTGCAATACACATTGAGTGGTTCTTTGCCTTCGCGCAGCATCAGCATGCCGGTCGTGTGATCAATTTGGCTGTCGATAAGCAAAACCGCTTTGATGCCGGTATCGCGTATGCCTTCCTTGGGTTGAATGGCTGGAAAGGCTTCCAGCTGGGCTCTGATGTCGGGCGAGGTATTGAACAGCAGCCAGTTTTTGTTATCGGTACTCACGGCAATAGAGGATTGAGTCCGGGCTTTACCGTTCATTTGTTGATGCCGTAAGCGTCTGCAATTGTCGCAGTTACAGTTCCATTGAGGGAAACCGCCACCGGCTCCCGATCCTAAGACTCTGATTTTCATAGTAGTCGAAATATAGCGTAAGAAAGTGCCGCAATGATACGGTATTGAGAAAAATCAGGCAAAAAAAAGGGGTCCTTTCGAACCCCTTTTTTGCGTTACCGGTAAAAAATTAACGGTTGTAAATATACATGGTGACTTCAAAACCAAAACGCAGGTCAGTGTAGCTTGGTGTTTCCCATTTCATGATGAATACCTCCAGAAGTATTATTGATAGTTCTTATGCTAGCTTGATCAAGTAAGCTCAAAAGAGTATACGACGAACTTTTCGGTTGCGCAACTATTGCCGCAGAAGGATATTAAAGAGTTTGAGCCGAGTTTAATACACTGATTTATAGGCGATTGCTGTACACAGAATGGGCAAATTTTGATCAGGGGAATGCAATTATTTGTAATGTCAAGGCTTATAAGGTTATTATCAAACCTCACCATATATAAAAAATAATTAAAAAAGAAATCCTTGAGGAGGAAATATGGGTGTTACTTGGCTATTCATTGTGATGTTTGTTATCGCTGCTTTTGCGTTTGCGCCATTAGGTTACTTTATATATAAGTACACCATCAATAATGGTAAACCTTTTGGTGAGACCGAGCCGCATGGTGACAGTCCTTCCAAAGTTAATGATTTGGCTGAAAAAGCCATTGAAATGTTAAAAGGGTTTTTACAAAAAAATAAAAAATAAGCAATCTGTCATTCAGTTAATCATTCATGCAGTCCGGTTGGGCGGCATGAATGATTTCAGTTAATCCATTATTATCAACTGCAGGTTGGGCAATTAGGATTTTTTCTCAATTTCATCTCAGTCCATTCCATCGTCAAACCGTCAATCAACAGTAAACGGCCGGTCAACGTTTTACCGATGCCGGTTATTAACTTGATTGCTTCCAAAGCTTGCAAGCTTCCGATAATTCCCGTGATGGGCGCGATAACCCCATTAGTCGCACAATTTTGTAATTCTTCACCGGTATCTGAATATAAGCAGTTATAGCACGGACTGTTATCCCAGCCCGGCGTGAATGTGGAAATTTGCCCTTCAAAGCGAATGGCCGCACCGGATACCAGCGGTTTTTGCTGCGTGACACAGGCGTGGTTTATTGCAAATCGGGTAGTGAAATTATCACTGCAGTCCAAAACAATATCCGCGTTACAGACTGCGCCCATTAATTCTTGCCCTTCAAGGCGTTGACTGAATGCGCTGACTTGTGTTCCAGGATTTAAGTTTTTTAGCGTGCTTAGGGTTGAAAATGCTTTGTTAGCCCCAATATCGGCCGTGTGATGGGCAATCTGTCTTTGCAAGTTTGACAGATCGACGATGTCGTTGTCGTAAAGGGTGATTTTACCTACTCCGGCAGCGGTGAGATACATGGATGCCGGTGAGCCTAGTCCGCCTGCTCCGATGATCAGAACATGAGCGTCCAGCAGTTTCTGCTGGCCCTCGACATCGACTTGCGGCAGCATGATTTGTCTGCTGAAGCGCAGGAGTTGATCGTCATTCATAAGTTGTTTAGTTGATGTAATTTTAAAAGTTATGATGCCAAAGAACTTGACAGACTGCAAAACCTGATTATTATTAGCACTCATTAATAGCGAGTGCTAATAATCCATTTTTTACCTTTGTTTTAATTTTTTCAGGAGATATTGATGAAAATACGTCCTTTACACGACAGAGTAGTAGTTAAACGTGTTGAAGAGGAAACGACAACCGCTGGCGGCATAGTTCTGCCCGGTTCAGCCGCTGAAAAACCCAGCCAAGGCGAAGTATTAGCCGTAGGCCAAGGTAAAGCGCTGGACAACGGTACGGTTCGCGCTTTGGAAGTTAAGGTTGGCGATAAGGTGTTGTTTGGTAAATATTCCGGTAATGAAGTCAAAGTTGATGGCGAAGAACTGATCATCATGCGCGAAGACGACATCATGGGTATTTTGGGTTAAGTCCAACACACTGGATTTATCATAAACATATAACATTCAATAGATTAGGAATTAAGATGGCAGCAAAAGACGTAAAATTCGGTAGTGATGCGCGTACACTAATGGTGCAAGGCGTTAACATTCTTGCAAACGCAGTAAAAGTAACTTTAGGTCCTAAAGGCCGTAATGCGGTTTTAGATAAAAGCTACGGCGCACCTACAATTACTAAAGACGGTGTATCGGTCGCAAAAGAAATAGAATTAAAAGACAAATTCGAAAACATGGGCGCCCAAATGGTTAAGGAAGTGGCGTCTAAAACTTCCGATGTTGCTGGTGACGGAACAACAACTGCAACGGTTTTAGCCCAATCAATTTTAAACGAAGGCCTGAAAGCAGTTGCTGCCGGCATGAATCCTATGGATTTAAAACGCGGTATTGATAAAGCGGTTGAAGTAGCCGTCAAGTCTATCGAAGCGGCTGCAACACCATGTACTGACAGCAAAGCGATTGCTCAAGTAGGTACCATCTCTGCCAACTCTGATGAGTCAGTCGGTCAAATCATCGCAGAAGCGATGGAAAAAGTCGGTAAAGAAGGCGTTATCACTGTTGAAGAAGGTTCAGGTTTAGAAAACCAATTGGACGTTGTTGAAGGTATGCAGTTTGACCGTGGTTATCTGTCGCCTTACTTCATCAACAATCAAGACAGCATGAGTTCTGAGCTGGAAAGCCCCTTTATCTTGCTGTACGACAAAAAAATCTCCAACATCCGTGATTTATTACCGATATTGGAAGGCGTTGCCAAATCAGGCCGTCCATTATTGATCGTTGCTGAAGATGTTGAAGGCGAAGCTTTAGCTACGCTGGTTGTCAACAACTTGCGCGGTATCGTAAAAGTGGCTGCGGTTAAAGCGCCAGGATTCGGTGATCGTCGTAAAGCGATGTTGGAAGACGTTGCTATCTTGACCGGTGGTACTGTAATTTCTGAAGAAGTCGGCCTGAGTCTCGAAAAAGCCGGATTGGAGTTATTGGGAACTGCGAAAAAAGTTCAAGTTACCAAAGAAAACACCACTATTATCGATGGCGCAGGTACTGAAGAAAGCATCAAAGGCCGTGTTGCGCAAATTCGCAAACAAGCTGAAGACGCAACGTCTGATTATGACAAAGAAAAATTGCAAGAGCGTTTGGCTAAATTGGCCGGCGGTGTTGCGGTAATCAAAGTTGGCGCAGCGACTGAAGTTGAAATGAAAGAGAAAAAAGCCCGCGTTGAAGACGCATTGCACTCAACCCGTGCTGCGGTTGAGGAAGGTGTGGTTGCAGGTGGCGGAACAGCGCTGATTCGTGCATTAAAAGCGCTGGATGGCTTGAAAGGTATCAATCACGATCAAGATGTCGGTATCAACATTCTGCGTCGTGCTATGGAAGAGCCATTGCGTCAAATCGTTAAGAACGCTGGAGACGAATCTTCAGTGGTCCTGAATGAAGTGGCTAAAGGTACTGGTAACTTTGGTTACAATGCCGCTACAGGTGTTTATGGCGACATGATCGAAATGGGTATCCTGGATCCTGCGAAAGTGACTCGTTTTGCTCTGCAAAACGCAGCATCCGTTGCGGGTTTGATGATCACAACTGAAGTTATGGTTGCTGACGCGCCAAGCGACGACAAAGCACATGGTGGTCCTGATATGAGCGGCATGGGTGGTATGGGCGGAATGGGTGGCATGGGCGGCATGATGTAATTGCTGACCCAAGCGCTTTTCGCTTGACCAAAGCCCCGGCTGGTTTCAGCCGGGGCTTTTTTATGAGCATAATTTGTAACTATTCAGTGAAAACGCTGAGGGATACTTGTGGGACTTGCGTTGGGTTACGGCTATCGCCTAACCCAACCTACGCTGAATAGATACCATAACTTTTATTTAACCCGCGTGATGACAGATGACTCAAGCTAACGATCGGAATTTCGATCAGCTCATCGATAAATTCGACCGCAAAATTTACCAAACCGCGAAAGGGGAATGGCGGCTAAAACTATTGAAAGAAGATCTGGCGCCTTTTTACGATGCCTCTGATGCACTGACTGTATGGGATGCCGGGTGTGGTTTTGCCCAAATCAGTCTCTGGTTGGCGAAAAAAGGCCATCATCTGACGCTTTGCGATCTGTCGGAAAAAATGCTTGAACGCGCCAGGGAAGCTTTTATCAATGAAGAGCTTGCTGCCGGGTTTTATCTGGAATCGGCTCAAAATCTTGCTCTAAAACTGCCTCAGTATGATTTGATCTTGTTTCATGCGGTACTCGAATGGCTTGCGGATCCTATGCCGACCTTGCAAACAGTTATCGAGCAGGTGAAACCCGGCGGGCACCTGTCCTTGTTGTTTTACAACCGGAATACCATGGTTTTCGGCAACGTTTTAAAAGGCGGCTGGCGCTGGAAAAACGTATTGGATGACAGTTATCTGGGGAAAGGCTCAAAACTGACCCCGCCCAATCCGCAATACCCGCAGACTGTTATAGAGTTCCTTGAAAATAATCATTTTAAGATCATCACGCATACCGGTTTACGCGTTTTTCATGATTATCTGAACCACGAGACCCTGGCGCAGAGCAACGCTGACGAACTGTTTGAGCTGGAAAGCCGTTACTGCCGGCTACCCACATTCCGTGACATGGGGCGCTATGTGCATCTGGTTGCCCAGCGTGCATAAGCAAGCGGTTCCGGTTTACTGACTATAAGCAATATCGAGCACCGTATACCGGACCGGTTTTTGTTCGATAACAATCGTCACTTCATCGTCATAGGTTTTTTTCAGCAACACCTTGGCGAGAGGAGAATCCAGACTGATATAGTTCTTGGCAGGGTTAAGTTCATCCGCCCCCACGATTCGATAAGTGACCGGCTCACCGGATTCATTTTCCAGTGTCACCCAGGCCCCAAAAAAAATCTTATCCTGATCTGAAGGGGCCTGGGAGACGACGGTAAGCGAGGGCAAACGCTTTTGTAAATAATGAATGCGCCGGTCTATTCCGCGTAATTCTTTTTTGCGATAAATATATTCGGCATTTTCCGATCGGTCACCTTCAGCAGCGGCGGCGGACAGAGCGGCGGTGACGTCCTTGCGTTTGTCCCATAAGCCCCGTAATTCATTTTCCAGCGCTTGATAACCGGCTTGGGTGATATAGGGGGATGATTTGGCTTGGGGTGGTTTCCAGCGGCTCATGGGATTTTATATTCCGGTTTTTAATATTTTCAGACAACAGAGGCTTTATTTTATATCATAGCCGTTTCTTAAATTATCAACAGTAGGTTCCCTCCATGCAAGTAGCTGAAAATATGGCTGTTTCTATTCATTACACATTGACCAATGACGCCGGTGAAACGCTGGATAGCTCAATTGGCAGTGATGCGCTGGTTTATCTGCATGGACAGGGCAGTATCATTCCCGGACTGGAAAAAGCTCTGCTTGGAAAAGCCGTTGGCGATAAGTTAAATGTCGAAATAGAGCCGTCAGAAGCTTACGGCGATTACGATGAAGACATGGTTCAAGTGATTCCGCGTCAGATGTTTGAAGGAATCGATGTGATCGAAGTCGGCATGCAGTTTCACGCAGATGTCAGCTCAGGCCCCGGTGTCGTCACGGTCATTAATGTCGAAGGTGATGATGTTACCATCGATGGCAACCATCCTCTGGCCGGTATGAAATTATTTTTCGACGTGGAAATAACCGATATCAGAGAAGCGACGATGGACGAATTGGCTCATGGTCACGTGCATGGTGCCGGTTGCAGTCATTGATAACCGCTACTGCCCTGAAATCATCCGCTGATTTTAGGGCGGCAACGTTAAATGAACATTCAAACACGTTAGCAATCAGAGTGATCGGTCAGACCTGAAGGTAAGTTGCGGTTGGCGGCGATAGCCGACCCAACGATTGATCATCTGCTTGATGTTGGGCAGCGAAAAGCTTACACCTACCCTTTGTTTATCATCAAACTGGGAATTGCTGCTTCGCAATGTTGAGGGGGTAAATTGTATGAAGCAGGTTTTTAGAGTCCAAGATCGCTCAATCCTGGATGATTATCAGGGCGACGGCCTTGAGGCCAATGAAATTTGCGGTCCGTTTCTTTGATAGGCAGGTCGTTGATACTCGCATAACGCTGCCGCATTAAGCCGTATTCATCAAATTCCCAGTTCTCGTTGCCGTAAGATCGAAACCATTCATTATTTTCATTGTGCCATTCGTATGCAAACCGGACGGCGATACGGTTACCCTCAAAAGCCCACAGTTCTTTAATTAACCGGTATTCGTATTCGCTGGCCCATTTGCGTTTCAGGAAGTCGATGATTTGTTCCCGGCCTACGATAAATTCAGCCCGATTTCGCCATTGGCTGTCGATCGTATAGGCTAAAGCAACTTTTTCAGGAGTGCGATTATTCCAGCCGTCTTCAGCCATACGGACCTTCTCAACCGCGGTTTCGCGGGTGAAGGGCGGAAACGGAGGTCGTGATTCAATCGTCGTGTTCATTAAAACTTCCGGTTAATCTTGTTGAGTTTAAGGATATGAACATTTGTAGGCTTTCTTGAGCAGCATCAATGTTATAACCACGGCAACGGATTGATTTTTTGTCCATCTTCAAGGCGGATGGACAAAAAATATGCCTCAGTTTGTAACGTCCGTTCCTGTCAGTGAAAATGCACTTCTCGTGATTTAACCATATCGCTTCGTTTCAAAACATAGCTGTCCTCATCATCACTGGATAGCATTGATCCGTCTTCATTGATCTGAATGAGCGTGCCTTCATTTTCAATGCGATAGTGCCGCGTGCTTTGCCCGCCTTTTTTGGGAGTCAAAACAACGGTATGACTCTCTTCATCCCAGGTGTATTTCCCTTTTTCATAAAACTCCCTTGAGGACTCTTTTGCTGGCTGAGTCACCAGCAAATAATTATTTTTTTGTTTTAAAGACAGGGTCGCTTTGATTCCCGTGCAATCTTTACAAGGAAGAAATCCGTAGAAAACGCCATGAAAGTCGACGCTTTTATCAATAGGGGCTTCATGTCCTGCGTGGCCTGTTTCACTCTGTTGGCTCTTCGCTCGCATTCTGAGGAAACTTTCTTGAGCTTCGAGGTCTGTCGCCGCCATTACTGGAATAGCAGGGAGCAGACTGCTAAATAGAAACAAAGCCAGATTCTGTTTTAATTGTTTTTTTATTGCTAGCATGATGAGTTTCCGGAAAATAAAAATTGGGTTGTTGTATTCGAAAATTTACCAGATATATTCGATTTGCCAAAAAAAAGGTCTAAATTAACCTGTCTTAAATTCTATGGCACTGTTTTTTATGAATAATTTATTTTTATGTGGGTGGAAATGATCGATTAAAGCGGCAAAGTTTCATCATGATGGTGCAAAAGGGGTTGGGTTAAATTATGTTAGCTGTAAATTTCAGTAATATCCTATAGTGCTTTTTACTGCTAGCTCAGGCAAATTTCTTTTTCAGCCGCCAAAAAACCATGGCCGAAGCCAGAACCATTGCACACGCGGAACCCATCAGTATCAAACCCAGGAACAGGGTTTGCCTGAATGTATAGTCCACCAATTCTTTGCCGCTGGCCTGAGTTTGCAGGGTTAGCGCGTTGACTCGAGCCGACAGTTCATCAAATTTACCGGGAGCCAGAGTCTGATCGACGGTTTGCAGCAATTTCACCAAATCAAGCGCGGTGGCGTTGATCTGGGAAGCGGCTGCCGTGTATTCGTTGATGCGAAAGGGCTCTGCGTTCGGGTTTGATGGGTGGGATTGAAGTTGCCGCAAGACATCTTGAAAAGACTTCAAGGCTGCGTTTGACGCATCGGACATTTGTTTGCCTGCATCAAGAGCGTTCTCGGTCTGGGCGGCGAGACTGACGAGGCCCGGTTGCTGTTCGTTCAGTGCTTGAACGATCTGCTGGCGCTCATTGCTGATGAGGCCGGGCAGGGTTTCTGCGGTTTGACTGAACCGGTCCGCCGATTCGGCCACTTGAGCCGTGCTGTTCAGCAGTTTTTCCATCTGAGGCATTTCCGCCGTCTGGATGATCAGTAATTCGGTTTCCCAGCGGACCAGTGTGGGCATATGCCTGGCCAGAAACAGGCCTCTTTCGGCGAAGAGGCGGGAGCTAGCCAGTTCTCGAGTCGCGGGGTCCAGACCTGCCAATGGATCAATGGCGAGCAGATTGAACACACTGCTGGTAATGCCAGCCTTGGGACTACGGTTCATTTGTGAAATTTCGGACGCGAAGCCCAGCGAACCTAAATCCCGAGGTGAGCGCACATCAGGGTGTTGCTTGTGCCAGTCGAGAATGGCTGTACGCAGTTCAGCGACCTGTTCTTTTTTCAGTGCCGCCTCGGCAATCCGCCAAATTTCTTTCTCTACCTGCTCGGACGCGTATCGATAAGGTTCGGCTGATTCGCCGGAGAACTTGGGTGTCCAGTAGCCCTCAAAATTCATCCTGTTTAAGCTGGCGAAGATGATCATGTCGAGGAGATTGGCATAAGTGTTGGCCCCTGTGGCCATGGCCAATATATCGGTGGTAGTGGCGATGCGTCGTTTTAGCTGGTTCAGTCTTTTTGGTGCCGGATCATCTTCCCTCTGCAGTTTACGTGCGGCGTTATTGAGCGCTTCTATGGAATTATCTGCAAAACGGAGTAACTCGGATTGCAGTTCGACAGGATCGGGTGCGCCATTTTCCTGATTGATAGGCAAGAGTGTGAAGAGGCCTTTTTCCGGCAATTCCAGCGTGCTCCTGAGTAAATTGCAACCGCTTGCACTCAAGGTCAGGGTCACCAGCAGAACGACTTTAGGCGCCCATTGATGGATATTTGGACAGTAAGGCTGAAGCTCGCCATGCATGAAGTCATCAACTCCTAAGGTGATTTCTGATAAATTGCCACATTGCCTTCTGCCGGTATAGCCCCCGAAATGTCTATCCTTCAGGGAGATTTGAAAGCGTCAGAAAGTAGTTTAACATCATTTTTAAGCCGGATGTTTTGACCGAATAGGCCGTGGCTGTGCGGTTGTCTGCCGGAACAGATTGAATTAACGAAACCTCGGGGATAACTATTCGCCCTACAACGATCTTTCATTCGGCGGGACGATTTCAACATGTAACAAGAATTGAAGTGGACATTCCTATTTGAGTATAAGGCCCAATTTTTCAAAATTAATCAAATCTGATTTTTTCCAAACTATATTTATTAATGAATTTTACTACTCTGTATTTTATGACCATGCTGCCAATACTTTACTTTTATCATGGCTTCTAGAAGCCTTACAAAACGTCGCCGCCATATTCGTTACGCGATCAAATTAGACGCCACATTAGTTTTGGATAATGGGCAAAATTTCCCCTGCGAAATTCATGATTTTTGTAGTTCGGGGTTTCTATTAAGCCTTGACCCATCAAGCCAGGCATTCCAATTTCCGGCTAATAAGTACGTTCAGCTTCTTTTCACGGTGGAGAGTGAATCTGATGCTGATGCTCTGCAATTTCAACTTCAAGTCAGTGTGATGCACGCAAGTTCCAATGGAATCGGTGTTTTCATTGAAAACATTCCACAGGAAATTTTTAATGCCTTAAAAAATGAGGTTTTTAAGGTGTCCGGCAGAACAGCTCAACATGACATTGAGCCAACCGAAGCAGAGCCGCACCAGGATAACTTAAAACAAATGAAAATTTGGCTTGATAAAGAGCTGGTTGGGTTGCTCAACAATTTTTTTGAGAGATTGGATGAGGATTTTAAAAAATCGGTTCATAAAATCTCTACTTCAGCACTTGAGGATTTAATAACAACGCTCAAATTTAATTACGATTCAATTACCAGTGAGTTTTGTAATTCGGTTTTTTTGGGTGTCGACAGCATGACCGGTTCCAGCATACAGGAAAACAGGTTAAATGCCGGTACTATGGAAAAGCTTTCTTTGGTTGAAATGGATGATTTTGAAGATTGGTTAAATCTGTCGGCAGTTATCAGGCGGTTAACAAAACACTATGAATATCCACTTAATCAAATAAACAACCAATTGAAACGGTTATTTGGCCATTGGGCCCATGATGTTAAAAATCCAATCAGTCCGGATGCCTTGTGTGATCACTTTCGCGAACTTATCCTGCAATTAAATTTAGAAATCACGATTAATCAAACACTTTATTCGGCGTTTGAAAAAGTATTAACGAAGGATTTGGAGGCGTTGTACGAGCATTTTGAGCATCTGTTATCCAAACTGAGTGCTCCCAAGCCTGCGCCCGCCAAAATTGTCAAGCAACCTGAACAGATCGCGATTGACCATGGTTATTTGGGAGATCCGGTCTTTGAGTTTGATACCAACACCGCCAGGACGCTGGTTAATACGTTTGCTGTTAAAGAAGATGCTGGTCTAAAAAAGCCGGCAACAGTTGAAATGTCCAAAACGTTGCCGGGCCTATCAATCCATAACCAGCCTCATTCAGGAACTGCATCATCAATTCGGAATGCAGCGTCTCAAGGGGGTTTTTCCGCCGAAGAAGTCATCGCGATGATTTCGAAAATGTATAAAACTACTGCTGTAGGTGACAGGAATGAGCCCATCACAAGCAGTTTACTGCACACACTCATTCGAGATAAGTTAAACGATAGCGCTGGGACACCGGCTTTTTTTTCTAAACAGGATGCCCATAATATCGAGGTTTATGAAACGTTTTTCGATACCTTATTCAATGACGTGGCTATTTCCCCCGAAATCAAAGCTTATATGGCGCGCATGCAGCTATCGCTTCTTGAACAAACGCTGCAAGGTAACCACTTTTTAAGTGCGGACTCGCATCCTATCAGAAACATACTCAATCAATTAGCGTCTTTGGAATCGGCCGTAAAAGAGAATCGAGTCATCAAAAGAACGCCTGTAAAAAGCACGCTGGACAAACTGGTCTTACGAATACTTCAGGAGGCGAGCACTAATTCGTCGATATTTGCAGAAGTGGAGCAAGAACTCCAAGAGGTGACACAACAAGTCAAAAAATCGGCAGATCTGCTTATCAAAAGAATAATCGAGCCTTACGAAGGGCAGCAGCTACTGGAGATGGCAAGGCGCCATGTTCAGCATGAAATTGATAAGCGCATTGCCGGAAAATTAATTCCTAATTGTGTTTTGATGTTGTTGAATTCGGGATGGCAGCATTTATTGGTTCTACTTGAATTGGATAAGGAAAAATCAACCGAGGAAAAATCGGCCAATTATCAGGTAATCGATGATTTGATCCGTTGGCTGTCCTTTCGCGGGGCCGGTCTTGAATCTGAATACGACGCGATCAGTCAAACCATTCAATTTATAGATGAGAAACTCGGATCGTTTGCCCCCAATGCTTTTAATCACTTTAAGGTCATTGAAGATTTAAGGCGTTGTTTGATAGGTGTCGATTCTCTTGCCGAGAGAAAACGTCTGGAAATAGTCTATGTTGACAGGCTTTTAGAACCTGAATCCCCAAACAAAAACAGCGCGATGGATCTTTGGGCGCTTCAGGTGGAACAATTACAGACAGGTGAATGGATAACCTTTTTTAGGAAAGAGGCTATATTCGTGCCGCTTAAGCTTGTCTGGAAAGGACAATTTCCGGAAATCCTGGTCTTTGTTGATAGGGATGGTTTAAACAAAACGGAACTGACTAAAATGGAATTGACGGAACTTCTGCGCAACGGAGGGGCAAACACGATCGAAAATCCGGATGAGCCGTTAATGGACCGCACTACGCAGGTGATGCTACAGAAAATGCATGAAAAGCTCATTTACAACGCAACCCATGATTCTGTTACCGGCTTGTTAACAAGAGATGAGTTTATAAAACAATTGAAAAACGAGCTCGCAAAACAAGGTGACGCTCAGCACCTGCTTTGTCATTTGAAAATCCTGGATTTTCGGATGTTAACCAATGTGTGTGGAATAGAACCGGGTAATCAACTGTTGATAAGCGTCACCCATATTTTGACCGGTCAATTAACGAATAACGAAGTGCTTGCCCGTTTAGGTGATAAAACGTTCGGAATTTTGTTAAAAAACTGCACAAAAGAAGAGGGTTTGGACCGGGCTCAGTCATTGGTTAACCTTATCACCGCAACCCATTTTGATTGTGAAAATAAAAGTTTTCCAATTAATATCAGCGTGGGACTGGCACCCTTTATAGTAAACGGTCTTGATGCCCAACAATTTTTGCAGCACGCTGTTTCCGCCTGTATTTTCAGTGAGCGGTCCGGAAATAATCAGATCAAACTGTTCTGCGAAGAAGATGAAGATTTAAAAAATCAATACAAAATACAGGAATTTGCCGGGCAGATAGATCAAGTCCTGTCGGAAAACAGGCTGTTTTTAAGATGTCAAAAGATAGTCGGCATAGAAACCGAAAAAAGCAGTCATCTACATTACGAAATTCTTCTGGGGATTAAAGATGAATCGGGGAAGACGATTTTACCCGATCATTTTATTCCGGCAGTTGAGTGGCTAAAACGCATGCAGGATGTGGATCAATGGGTGATCACTCATGTATTTAAATGGATTGAAGAACATAGCGCGTTTTTCGACCAGATCGACGGATTTGCCATTAATCTTTCCGGGCAATCCGTAAATTCACAGACGTTTCTCGAATTTCTGATCCGACGCCTTGATTCATGCAAGTTTCCGGCTGAAAAACTGACGTTTGAAATTACCGAAACGGTTGCCGCCGATAGTTTTGTCTACGTAAAAAACTTCATTCACGAAATCAAAGCGTATGGTTGCCGGTTTTCACTGGATGATTTTGGCTCGGGCTATTCATCCTATGCCTATCTGAAAAATTTGGACGTTGATTATTTAAAAATCGATGGTGCTTTCGTCAAAGACATGACCGAAAACAAGGCCGACGTGGCTATTGTAAAATCGATGAACGAAATTGCTCACTCATTGGGCATGAAAACGATTGCTGAATATGTCGAAAGCAACGAAATTTGCGACATTTTAAGAGATATTGGCGTTGATTTTGCGCAAGGCTACTTCATTGAAAAACCGAAATTACTGTTAGAGCTGGTCAATGAAACCGAGTTAAGCGGGCAGTCCCAGGCGTCAGAAACCTTGGCTGTTGATACAACGATGGAACCGCAAGTGGATAGCCTTGCTGAACAGGACTCGGTCGTTACAGATTCGAAGAGTGATGATAAAAAACAAAACGGTGGCGAAGGATTGTTGGAGGGTGATGACTTCTGGGGTTTTTAAGTATATTGCCCTGCATGCTTAAGTATTTATAGTGCAACGCATACTTTGCCTGCTCCCATTACGCGAAAACCCGCGTGGTTAGCGGGTATGACGGTGTATGTTGAGCCTCTTGGACGACAATCCGGCAGTGACTATTTGCCGGTAATGCCGTCATCAGATTCCAAAGTCCTTACTTCAACGCTACGGTCTCGGCACGGTCGACGATCTCGAGTGTTATTTTGCCTTCCTGAGCTAACCAGCCAATACTGCGCTGGATAATTTTTTCTTCTTCAGAAAGTTCCCTTACCAATTTTGAGACCGGGGTCGCGCCATTTTCAGACACGTAATTCCAGATGCTGCCAGCGGTCAAACCGATGCGATCAGCAACAGAAATTTCAGGTGCAACCTCTACGACAACCGGTTTGGCTGTTTCGGCTTTTGCCTTTTTAGCCGGGGCCTTAGCAGGACTGGCTTTTTTGGGTGTTGCTTCGGTTTCGACGGTTGCAACGGGCTTTTCAGCTTTAGCTTTAGGCGCAGCGGTTACAACCGGAGTTTCTTCAGGTTTAGCTACAGGAACTGTTTTTTCAGTGGTGGTTTTTGGCTTTTTCATAATGATATAAATAGTAAAGAGGATAAAAGATAGTATCAACCATTCAAACATAAAGGTACTCCCTTCAGTTAGGCCGATTTTACGCGAGTTTTTGAATATAAGTAAAAACAGATAAACGATATTAGTCGAAATAAGGCCATAACTTGAAATAACTTCACAATTATTGAGATGGATTGTGGATCAATCACCTCAGTCCGAGGTGATTGATATCGCTTTTGCTGATGGTTTCGGACGTTTATTCTCGCTGGAAATGGCAATCATACAGAATCACTTGACCCTCTGTTCGCCCTGCTTAATTTACCTTTAGCCGAGCA
Source organism: Methylomicrobium sp. (assembly GCA_018333785.1). Lineage (GTDB taxonomy): Bacteria > Pseudomonadota > Gammaproteobacteria > Methylococcales > Methylomonadaceae > Methylicorpusculum. Next base: position 98,867 of record JAGXSU010000108.1, read on the forward strand.
TACAGATTGATGATGCGCTCAGCCAATTCTGAATGACTCGCGTAAATGACACCGCAATGATTCATATACGTTGAATCAGGGCCATTGAGCGGCAAGGGATTCCCTTCTATATCGCAGGCGACCGCCCCGGCTTCGCGGAATAAACAGGCCGTTGCCGCATAATCCCAAACGCTGCCGCCGCCCGGCTGGGGCTTGGGGAATTTAAAATAACAGGCTGCCGACTCTTCCAGAACCTGACAGGCATTCATCGCGGCGCCACCCTGTAATAATAAGACCGATCCGGCATGGCTCAGGTCACCGGCGATGACGTCCAGTTCATTCCGTACCGTATCGAAAAGTGGAAAATCTGCAAAACTTCTATCGGTTATGAAGGTTAACTTTTGGTCCAGTGCCGGATCGATGGCGTTTAGTTTCAGCGGCTTGCTGTTACAAAATGCGCCGTGGCCTTTAATCGCATGGTAAAGCGTTTGTTCAACCGGATCGTATATCACGCCCAAATGCGCTTCGCCATCACGAGAAACCAGCGCGATAGAGACGGCATAGCCCGGTATGGATTCGATAAAGGGGAGAGTGCCGTCCAGCGGATCGATGCACCAGAAATAATCTTTTTCCAGTCGTTGACGGTTATCAGGGCGCTCCTCGGACAACAAGGCGAGGTCAAATCTTTCGCAGGTGGGCAGCAGGATTTGTAAAATAATGTCCTGGCTCAGGTGATCAACTTCTGTCACCACTTGTGACGCCAGGCTTTCCCCGCCTTGTTTGGTATTGACCGTGATGGGGTGATACGATTTTTCTGCAATCAAGCGCCCGGCTTGATAGGCCGCTGAAATCGCGCATTGACTGAGCAGGAACAGATCATTGAAGGACAGTTTCATGCGCTCTCCTGCTCAGCAAGTTGTAAATGCGCGATGACTTCTCGCGCCAATCGCTCGCTGTAACTGTTGACTTTCCAATGGCCCGGGCTCCAGCCTTTCAGAAAGCGGTGAAAGTCGGTCCATGCGACGGGATACAACTCGCGCCAGTTTTGTTCAACGGCATCAGAATGTACGCGTTTTTGTCTGGACTTCAAGGCTGTTTTCAGCGCAATGAAGTACAGGTCTAATAGTTGGGTTTCCTTGCGCTGGCATTCTTCTTCAGTCAGGCAGCTGCCGATAAAGTAGGCGACATCTTTAATGCCGCAACCGCCACCGACATATTGAAAATCAACGGCAGCCACACTTTTGCCGTCGCGTGAAAAACAAAAATTGGCCAATTTGGCATCTCCATGTACAAAGGTTTGAAAGGGGCTGTTGCTTAATTTCCGGTCGATTGCCCCTGCGGCAGTTTTTAGCGCAGTATCCTTTAATGCCTGCAATTCATCCGGACGGGTTTCCAAATGCCAATAAGTGCCGGTTGGCCATAAGCCCTCCGGTTTCTCATTCATGAAGGTCGCGTGAAAGTTTGCCAACCAGACAAGGCAATTGGCTAATTCATTCGCCGTGACGGACGATCGGCGCTCAGGAAACCCGCTGGCATTGAGGTCTTCCAGCACGATCAAAACCTCATCGCCATGAGCTTCAAACGCCAAACAGGCGGGCACACGGCAAGTCGAATCGCAATGGCGGCTCCACTGTCCGTACCAGGCTGTTTCAACCTGGTAAGAATGCATTTTTCTCTGATGCGATAAATCACTGTTCCAGCCGCGGGGATGACGGCCCTGGGTTGATGCCTCGACATGTTTGACGACAACGCTAGGCAGCCTGCCGCCATTTAATCCATACCGGACGATTTTCCCATAGCCACTCCACAGACTCTGAATAACCCCTATTTCAAACAGCGCATTAGCGCCGGTTGCCTTAAGGATAATCTCTTGAAAGTGATGATTCATGATCAGGGGGAATAAGAGGGCAGGAATAACGACTGAAAAATGACATTTGATCATAATTCATGGGGACCATAAACATCATTCTAATGGTAAGCGACGATTGTAGACGTTAAAGGCAATGGGAGAGCCGGTATTCAGAAAAGTTTTGGGCGTTATTTTGGGCAAAAAAAGCTATGTTCTCGTTAGCTGAAGTTTCCTCGTTTTTATAGGGGTGTCCAGGCTTGTTAGAGTACTCTGTTTGCATTAATAGTTGCCGTCGTTCCGGCAGGGATTAGAAACCTAGAAGACATGGATGGCAATAGCTGTAGCACGTCCTTGTGTCCTGGATCCCGGCAATCCCTGCCGGGATGATGCATCACGCGAACCGTACATTATTCAATGGGTTTACCGGAGCCGTTAGACTGCGCAAGCGGTTCCAGGTCACACCGGTGTGAAAGTCAGATGCTATCCATGGCTTCTGAACCCCAATGTGGACATAGCCAAAAAAAACCGGCGTTATGCCGGTCTTTTTTTTGCAGTAGATCAATTCGATGAATCGCTAATTGCTTTTAAACAAGTCGTTTGATTTTTTTGAATCGTTCTTGGATTTTTTCTCAGCCTTCTTTTCTTTCGGACTAAGAGCGGGTTTTTTCTTATCTTCTTTGTTGCTTTTCTGTGCTTTACTCATGGCTCTCTCTAATTGAAGGCTACTTTCTAAACATCGGCAGACTGATTGCTGGCCGATAATAAATTGGGTAACTATTGAGCAGAGCAACAACACGAGTATGAGGCACCGGATTGGTTGGGTTCGGCTATCGTCTTACCCAATCTACTGAATAATTAGTCTACTCAAAGCATAGAGACTATCAGGTTTGGCTGTCGGTGCGTTAGCGCACACAGGCAAAGCCTAAACCTGTGAAACACTCGTTTAGCCGTTAGAACCGAGACCTGTCGAAGCGGCCCGGGATTTCCATTCATTTCCTTCGACAGGCACAGGACTAACGGTCAAATTTAAGGGAAGCGGGTCTTGATTTTGAATACAGCGAGCCTAAAAAGATTCGGCTCTGCGGATCATATTAAGTGCTTGATCATCGGTTTCACAAAGATCCCATTGTGTTTTTAACTGAAGGATTTCCGGTAAAACACTCATGAATGCTTTGAGTAAAAGTGGATCGAAGTGTTGGCCGGCACTTTCGTTCATGTAATCCAGGATATTTTCCAGCGGCCAAGCGTCTTTATAAGGCCGGTTCATAGCCAGCGCGTCAAAGACATCGGCAATGGCTACGATGCGGGCTGATTCAGGAATATTTTCCCGTTCCAAGCCATTAGGATAACCGCTGCCATCCCATTTTTCGTGATGGTTCAGCGCTATTTCTGCTGCCAGTTTGAAAAGCGGGGCATCGCTTTTGGACAGAATGTCGTAACCGATTTGCGCATGACTTTGCATAATGCGCCATTCGTCTGCATCGAGCTTACCGGGTTTGCGCAAAACCTTATCCGGGATGCCGATTTTGCCGGTGTCATGCATCGCCGCCGCCATTTCAAGCAACTCGCATTGTTGTCCGGACCAGCCCAGACTTTTTGCCAGGGCGCGTGAATAAGCCGCCATACGCCAAATGTGGACGCCGGTGTCGTTGTCGTTGTAATGACCGGCTTCGCCGAGCATGAAGATCGCATCGCGGTGGCTGCGTTCCAGCTGACTAGAGAGAACCAGCGATAAATGAGTTCTTACCCGTGCGCGAACGATACCGGCAGACACCGGTTTGGTTAAATAATCGACACAGCCGGTCGCAAAGCCGGCTTCTTCGTTGCCCAGTTCCGAAAGCGAAGTTACAAAAATGACCGGTATGGCTGCCGATGTTGAATTGGCTTTAAGTCTTCGGCACACTTCATAGCCATCCATGCCGGGCATTTGAATGTCCAACAAAATCAGGCTGGGGTCATGTTTGCTTACCGCTTCCATAGCTTCTGTGCCATTACGCGCGAACACAAGCCGATAATCGTCCTTGAGAATTTGGCGTAGCGCAGCAAGATTGGCCGGTTCATCATCGACAACAAGAATCGGTCTATATGGCATGGGGGGTATCAATGAAGGTTAACATGGTTGCAATTGCTTAATTAATTCCTGTGTTGAAGTGATAGCGGCCCGAAAATTAAAATCAGCCAGTTGATTTTTGATACGCTTAAAGTCGGCGTTTGACAATTTTCCTTGTAACTCGGCCAGCAGTGGTTCGGCAAAATCCGGATTATCCTGATTCAAGGCATCAACCAGCTGTTCCAAGTGTTCCCGCAGTTCGGCACGATCAGCCGGATTTTTGGGATAATGAGCCGGATTTTGGCTGTCATCGATCCCGGTACTTTTATTTTCCCAATGGATTATCGATGCGCACACTTGATCGATAGCTTCCTGTAATACCTGCGTTGCTTCAGGGGGCAATTGACCAGCCGCCAGTAAGGCATCAACGTATTGTGCCTGTGCCATCACCACGGGCAATGACAAATTTCCGGAAACCCCTTTTAACTTGTGCGCCAATGCTTTGGCTGCGGCATGATCGTTTTGGTCCACACATCGCCTGATCTCGCGGCCTGAATCGGCATAACGCTCGGCAAATTTGTTCAAATAGGTCAGGAAAACAGACTCACTGCCCCACTGAGTCAGCCCTGTGTCAATATCAATGCCGGGTAAAACTGAATTTTCCGAGCTAATCGGTATGTCGTGCAATTCGGGCTTAGATTCCTGTGCTTCAGAATAACCACCGGTATGGCGTTGAATTATAGTAATCAGTTGCTCAACATTAAAGGGTTTGGTCAGGAAATCATTCATACCGGCTTCGTAGGCTGCATCTTTCAGCGATTCGAACGCACCGGCAGTCAATGCGATTACGGGTAATTGCTGCAAGCGCTCATCCTGGCGGATCATTTGTGTTGCAGTATAACCGTCCATCACCGGCATTTGTATATCCATCAAAACAATATCCACCGAATCGGGATTATTTCTCAACCAGTTAACCGCTTCATCACCGTCATTAGCCGTACTTACAATTGCGCCATCGGCTTCCAGTATAGTGAGAGCTACTTCCCGGTTTATTTCACTGTCATCGACAATCAGCACTCGAACTCCCTGGACGCGTAGTTGGTTTTCCGGGGTAACTGTCGATGTTTCAGAAACACAAACCGACTTATCCCGGCTCAATACGCCGACAACGGAATCCAGGAGCGACGAAGTTATCACCGGCTTGGTAATTATCCTGTCCACAGAGGCTATGCCGGGTTGAGCGAGCAGGGCTTCGTGTTGATCGGCCGAGACCATCATCAGAATCGGCACGGGTGAGAAATTTTGGCTGAGTTTAATGCGTTGCTGAATGGCTTCCGCCGTAGCCAGGCCATCCTGGCCGGGCATTTTCCAATCCAGAATGACCACGTCATAAGGATTGCGTTTTCCCCACCGGGCAACAAAACGGGTAAACGCTGTTTCCCCGGAATCCACGACATCGGCTTTCCAGCCCAAATTGACGACAGTGTTAGTCAGCGTATCTCTTAACGTCGGACTCGCATCTACCACCAAGACGTCAAGGCCAATCAACGGCGATGGCATCAGTGACTGGAAGTCCCGCTGAAATGGCAAGACAAACCAGAATTCGCTGCCCTGTCCCTCGACACTGTTGACTTTTAGATCGCCTCCCATTAGCTGGATCAGATGCTGACATATGGCTAAACCGAGTCCGGTACCGCCAAAGCGGCGACTGATCGAGCTATCGGCCTGAGTGAAGGGTGAAAAGATTTCATGCTGCTTTTCGGCAGAAATACCAATGCCCGTGTCGCGCACTTCAAAGCGTAAAAAGAGGTTTTGATCATTTTCCGATTCAACCCGGATGCAGAGCTCAACTTCACCCTGATCGGTAAATTTGATGGCGTTGCTGACCAGATTAATCAGCACCTGCTGTAAACGCAGGCGGTCGCCGATCAAGCCATCGATGCCTAAAGGGAGTTTAATGAGTAATTTTATCGCTTTACCGCTGGTAAAACTCGCCATCAATTCTTCGATCTGGTTTACTATTTCTGTCAGCCGGAAAGGCGATGACTCGATTTCAATCCGCCCGGCTTCAATTTTAGAAAAATCCAGGATATCGTTGATAATGGTCAGCAAGGATTGACCGGCGTTATGAATCTTTTGCACTAACTGCCGCGTTTCATCATCCAGGGTACGTTTTTCCAATAAATAACAAAAACCCTGTACAGCATTCATGGGTGTGCGGATTTCGTGACTCATATTGGCCAGAAACGCACTTTTGACTTGCGACATCCGCTCGGCTTCTTGCTTGGCGGTTTCCAACGCCACTGTCCGTTCTTCTACAAGTTGTTCCAGATGATTGCGGTAGTGAGCCAGTTCAATCTCACTTTGTTTACGTTCGGAAATGTCCTGTTTGATAGAAATGTAGTGATGAATCACGCCCTGTTCATCAGATACCGGCGTAATGACTTGTTCTTCGGTATAAAGGGTGCCGTCCTTGCGGCGATTGATCAGTTCACCTTGCCAGACATGACCGGAAGAGATTGTTTGCCAGAGCGCTTTGAAAAAATCCGGATTTTGTTTGCCCGAATTGATCAACGGCCCCAGGCGTTGGCCAATGGCTTCGCTGCTGCTATAGCCTGTCAATGAGGTGAATGCCGGGTTGAGCCATTGAACAATGCCGTGATCGTCTGTGATGATAATGGCATTGGCAGCCGTTTTCAGCGCGCTGCTTTGCAGCAGCAAGGCTTCTTCATTGCGTTTACGCTGGCTTATGTTTCGGGCTGTGGCGACCCGGTAGATAATTGCATTATTGGTGTCTCGGACACTGACTACCGCGACTTGAACCTCAAAGGACGTACCATTGGCATGGCGGTACACCGATTCATATCGGTTTTGCCCTAACTGATCGGCGAGTTGTAAGTATTTAATAATGTCAGCACTGTTTTCAACGGCATATAACGAAGGAACCCACTTCCCGACTAAGTCTTTGGGTGAGTCATATCCCAGCATGGCGGCATACGCCGGATTACAGACTACTATGCAATTGCTGACAGGGTCGCTGATAGTAATACCCTGAGCGCAATAGTGAAAGGCATCGGCCCAGCGTTGTCGTTCCATTTCCAGGTGTTTTCTTTCGGTAATGTCCTGCACGGTTCCTATAACGCGATAGGATTCGCCGTTGTGATTGTATTCCAGCCCTCCGTAGCCCAATAACCAGCGATGCTTGCCCCGGCTGTCTACAATCCGGAACTCCAATCCGGCTGGCTTGATAGCCGATTGACAGCTGTCCAGCCATTTTTTCATGGTAAAACGGTCATCGGGGTGCAGTAATAGCAGAAATTGATCCACCTTGGGCGAAATGTCTGTTTCCGGTGATAAGCCAAAAAGCCTGAAGGTTTCATCACTCCAGTCAAATTGCCGGGACTCAATATCGATTACCCAGCTACCGATATGCGCAATCGCTTGCGAATCGGCCAATAGCCGCGTTTTTTCAACAAGTCTGTTTTCGATGAGCTTTCGTTCGGTCATGTCGAAATGCGTGCCTATCATGCGTAAGGGTAGGCCATGACTGTTTCGCTCTACGACCATGCCGCGATCAAGCACCCAGAGATATTCACCCGCATGGTTTTTTACCCGGTGCTCACTTTGATAAAACGGGGTTTCACCGTCAAAATGTTTTTGGATAGATTTCATCGTTTTTTTGAGGTCGTCCGGATGCACGCGCTTTGACCATTCTTCCAAGCTGTCGGACACTTCCTCTTCACTGAATCCCAGCATCGATTTCCAGCGGCTGGAATAAAAGACCTTGCCGCTTCCGATGTTCCAGTCCCAGACACCCTGATTACTACCCTCCAGCGCGAATTGCCAGCGCGCCTCACTTTCTTGATTCCTTTTCAGCTGTTTGGCGTTGGCTACTTGTAATGCGATTTGATTTTGCTTCAGTTTTTCAAAGACTAAACTGAACAGAACGCCCATTGTCGCGAATATAGCAATGGAATAAAGATGGTCAACTTTTTCCAGCAACCAGGATTCGTGATGGGGGATAAAAAAGTAAGTGCCTAAAGCAGAAGCCGCGATCGTAGCAATAATGCCACCCCGAATTCCTCCAAGCCATGCACTTAAAAACAAGGCCGGATACATCAGCAACCAGGTCGGAACCGGGATATGGAGCATAAGCTGCCTCTGCAGCATTGTCGCAATAATAGGAATGATGGCCGCTATTGCCAAGCGAAGGACTTGCTTATCGAGTAACTGCTTGGACATAGTAAGCCTCATTCAAAAACCAGGGGCAAAGCCTTTCAGGCTATGCCAAATGTGTTAATAGGTCTGCATGACACAGTTAGACCGGATCATGCGGATTAGTTTGCGTCTGTTTAACAAATAGCAGAATCGTTGGAGCCGGGCATGGCCCGCTCCTACTTCCAAACTGGCAAGTAGTTACAAAGATAGTTTGATTTGAGTTTTTATTACAGTCAAAGAGTGGGGTTAAACGCGAATTAGTCGATTGCGCTGAGGCGAGCCTTGTAAAAGTAGATGTGTTTGCACTGTTCGCATGAAGCGTCATCCCTGCCGGAAAGACGGCGACTATTAATGCAAACACAGTTCCCTAACACGTCTGGACACCCCTATAAAATCTGATAAACCTTAGAGGTGTGATAAATGCGTTGAATTTTTTAGCGTCAAAACAACATTGCTTTATCTGTTAGGGTGTTGCAATTGGTCACTATGTACTAAGCTTTGTTTTCAATAAAACCGTTCAGCGCCAGCATTAACCTGGAAGGATATCTATGACAGACCAAAAGCCAATGATACTGGTTGTTGACGATGAAGAAATTTGTCTTGCCCAGATAAGTATTTATTTGAAGGAGCTGGATTATAAAATTGTTACGGCAACTAACGGGCAGGACGCTCTGGATCTTTTGAAAGCAAGTCCATATGATTATGGCCTGGTCATTTTGGATAAATTCATGGAGGGAATGAACGGTATTGAAGTATTAACGGAAATCAAAGACGATCCCGACTTACGGATTTTACCGGTGATTATGCAAACGGCGGATACAGCGCCGGAGAAAATATTGGAAGGCATTCGCGCGGGCGCTTATTACTACTTGACCAAGCCGTTTTCAGCCGAGAAATTGCTTTCCGTCGTCGACAATGCCTTGAGTCTTTACCGGGACACACGGCTTGCGCGAGAGCAGTTGACGCATCTTAAAGAGAGTTTAAACCGGGTCGATGAACTATCGCTCAGTTTTCGCAGCCGACATGAAGCGCGCGAGATGACGGCTTTGCTGTCCTGTGCCGGTAACCTGAATATGGCTCAGGAAATGGGTTTGATGGAATTGCTGTTGAACGCCGTTGAACACGGCAATCTTGCCATCACCTATGATGAAAAATCGCAATTGATCAGAGACAACCAATTGGAGGCAGAGATCAACCGGCGTCTTGATCTTCCCGAATATGCGGACAAAATCGTAACCGTCAAATTCAAGCGTAACTGCAAAAATTTAACCTTCATCATTGCCGACCAAGGCTCAGGTTTTAATTGGGAGCCTTATCTGGATATGCAACTTGACCGCATTAATGACAATCACGGACGCGGTATCGCGATGGCTAAAAACATGTCGTTTAATGAATTGCAATATCAAGGTGACGGCAATGTTGTTCATGCTACTATCGTGATCCATTAATTACAGGCTTTGCCGGTTGTTTTTTATCCTGAGAGGGACGGTTTCCGACGTCTCTTCTTTTTCAATACGTCTATTCAGTGGTCGGCTTATGTTGGCTTCTATAATCATTTCATGACAGAACCAAAGCTGTCACTGAGCGAAAATGAACATTTGTGAAACAAACCCCAATGAAATGGGTTACCCGGCCTGGGTTGATCAGGCGGCTCCGGATGCTATGTTTATCCATGATTTCGACGGCAATTTCGTCGATGTCAACCGCAGGGCATGTGAGAGCCTCGGTTACTCGAAAGAGGAGCTGCTGAACATGAATGTTTGCGACCTTGAGCAAGATTTTGATATCGAAACCGCTCAAGCCAAATGGAGCCGGATCCTAAGGGGCGAAAACAAGCAATTGGTGGGCCGTCATCGGCATAAGGACGGGAGTTTGTTTCCGGTAGAAATCAATTTTGGTTTGCTGGATTCTGAGGACCAACGACTCTTCGTCGTGCTGGTCCGCGATATTACGGAGAGAGTGAATGCCGAGGCAGCACTCAGAGAGAGTGAAGCAAAGCTTTCCCTGTTTATAGAATACGCACCGGCCTCGCTGGCCATGTTTGATCAAGATATGTGTTATATCGCCGCCAGTCAGCGCTGGATCGATGAATTTTCAATCGAGAATAGCGATATCATTGGTCGATGCCACTACGAGCTATTCCCTGAAATTTCCGATCGATGGAAAGATGCGCATCGAAAAGGCCTGGCAGGCGAAGTGGTGCGAGCCGACACAGATTGCTTTGTGCGTAGGGATGGCAGTCGGCAATGGTTACGCTGGGAAGTCAGGCCCTGGATAAAGAGTAACGGTAAGGTGGGCGGTATTGTTATCTTCTCCGAAGATATTTCCGGGCGCATGCTTACCGAACTGGCATTGATAGCGAGCGAAAAGCGTTTTCAAGATATTGCGAGGGCCTCTGCCGACTGGATATGGGAAGTGGACAGCCAATGCCGTTACACGTTTGTTTCGGACTCGGTCAGGGCGGTATTGGGATACGCACCCGAAGAATTAGTTGGCCGTTCCGCTTTCGATTTTTTTCCCGCTGAAGATGCCGTGCGATTGGACAAGGAGTTTGCCGCCATTGCCGCATGCCGCTCGCCCGTACGTGATCTGGAAGTTATCATCACGCACAAGGACGGCAGTCTGCGCCACATGCAAACCAATGCAGTACCGATTCTGGGCCTGTATGGCAACTTACTGGGCTACCGTGGACTGGACAGGGATATTACGGAAAAGATCAAACTGAACGAGGAGCTTGAGCAGCACCGTTATCATCTTGAAGAGTTGGTGAAACAGCGAACATCAGAATTGGTGCAGGCCAAAGCCGAGGCGGAAGCCGCCAACATTGCCAAGAGCGCCTTTCTGTCCAATATGAGTCATGAGATACGCACGCCGATGAATGCGGTGTTGGGTTTCAGTTATTTGTTGCAGCAATTGCCGTTGGGCGATGAAGCACGGAAGCTGGTTAGAAAAATTCATGATTCCGGCAACATTTTGCTAGCGATCATCAACGATATCCTCGATTTTTCCAAAGTCGAAGCAGGCTGCTTGAAAATTGAACACGCGCCATTTTACTTGTCCGAAGTATTAGGCCATCTTGCCTCGTTAATGTCCTCCTCAGCCAGTAAAAAGAATCTGGAATTGATTATTGTGCCGCCCGTTGATGTCGATGCCGTGATGGGTGATTGTCTGCGTCTGGAACAAGTGTTAGTAAATCTGGTTAATAATGCGATTAAATTTACCGATGATGGCGAAGTTGAATTGCGCGTCAGCCTGGAACACGAAAGTGAGGATCAACTCAGCTTGCGATTTTCGGTTCGCGATACCGGTATCGGCATATCGAAAGAACAGCAGGAACTTATTTTTACGGAATTCATGCAGGCTGACAATTCCATCAGCCGCCGATTTGGCGGTACCGGTCTCGGGTTGGCGATCAGCCGAAAACTGGTGAATTTAATGGGTGGAGATCTTCAGCTCAATAGCCAGCCCGATGAAGGCAGTGAGTTTTGGTTCGAGCTGTCTTTGCAGCGAGATCAGGGCCTGGAGCAACCTTTGTCGCGATTAGCCGGGCTTCGTATATTGGTGGCCGATGATAATCAACCGGCGCGCGCTGCCTTGATGCTTACCGCTCAAGGTTTGGGTTGGCAGGCGGACGCGGCGGAGTGTGGCGAATCGGCCATTTTACGGACTGTGGAAAGCGTCAATAATCATGGTCTCTATGATGTGGTGCTGATCGATTGGAATATGCCGGGACTGGATAGTTTGGTGACGGCTGAATCCATCATCAAGGCGGTACCGGAAAACACTGAAATACCGGTTGTACTGATGGTGACGGCGTATTCAACTGACGAATTGCTTGCTCAGCCGGGTATTGCTGTTGCAGAAGGCATACTGACCAAACCGGTAACGGCCTCTATGCTTTATAACGCAGTCACTACTGCATTCCAAAAACGTCAACAGACCGCATTGCCTGAGCAGATTGCACCGGTTAAAGCCAAGGGTTGCTGTATTGCCGGCGTCAGGGTGCTGGTGGTCGATGACTGCGAGATTAACCGTGAAGTGACCCAGAGCCTACTTGAAACAGAAGGCGCTTTGGTGAGTTTGGCGGTCGATGGTCAGGATGCGCTGGAATGGTTAGCTAAGCAGGGCGATGCGGTGGATATTGTTTTGATGGATATCCAAATGCCGCGTATGGATGGCTATTCTGCCGCCCGCCGTATCCGAGAGAATCCTCGCTGGGCCAAGTTGCCGGTATTGGCTTTGACGGCGGGCGCTTTTCAGAATTTGCAGGATGCCGCATTTGAGGCCGGAATGAATGATTTCATCGTCAAGCCCTTTAATATCCCCCATTTATTGACGCAGATTCAGCATTGGACAGGTTGCCATATCAACGCCTTGAGCCCGGCACACACCGATAGCCCGCCCGATGAGCAATCTTCAAACCAGCAGAAACAGTGCCGCGAGAAACTTGATTTCCCAGGAATCGATATAGAAGCGGGGCTTAAAACCTGGCGGGAAGCTGAGGTTTTTCAAAAATACCTGTTGCACTTTATCGATCAATATCAGGACGCCGGACACCAAATTGCCGGGTCGGTACAGCGTGGCGAGCTCGATAAAGTGGCTGCATTGGCTCATAAAATCAAGGGGGCTGCGTTCAGTTTGTCTCTGGATACAGTTGCCGCCCGGTGTAAAGAGGTGGAAATAGCGCAAGGCAGCGCAGCGTTATCGATCAGCGCTGGCGCATTACAACAAGCGCTGGATGAAGTCGCGGCAAGTGTGTCACTTTGGTTGGCAACAAAAACCAGAAGGTAGGGCGGTTTCGCGCCAGCAAACCGCCAAGGCCGAAGTATCACCTTATCGAAAAAATAAACCAGCTCCGAAATAAAACCCTCGCCTGGAAAAGTTCGTGCGAGGCTTGGTTATGTGGCTTCGATTTGGTGGATTGCCTGACGGCGAATCCACCCTACGGCTTCACATTTTTCATCGTTATCCAGAAAGTAGGGCGGTTTCGCGCCAGCAAACCGCCACGGCCGAAGTATCACCTTGCCGGAAAAATAAACCAGCCCCGAAATAAAACCCTCGCCTGGAAAAGTCCGGGAGAGGCTTGATTATGTGGCTTCGATTTGGTGGATTGCCTGACGGCGAATCCACCCTACGGCTTCACATTTTCCATCGTTATCCAGAAGGTAGGGCGGTTTCGCGCCAGCAAACCGCCATGACCGAAGTATCACCTAATCGGAAACAGAGGGTAAATCACTAACGTCGCCACACCAATTTTCAGGCAGAACACCGTCGTGAACAAAACGGTGAAAAGTCGAATGAGGCCAATCCTGAACCCGTTCGACAAGGCCGTGCTTCACAGGGTTTACATGGATATAATCAATATGTTGTCGATAATCAAGTTCCGTGAGAAGCATATGTTCCCAATAGCGCCGTTGCCAGATGCCTCGTTCCGAACGCCTACGACGGGTTGCGGATAATCGTTCGGTGCGAGGCAGTCCTTTGGAAAACAGCAATTTGATCAAACGCCAGCGCACAGGATAATCGGCGGTATCTGGAGGCAAAGTCCAAATGCAATGCAGATGATCGGGCAACACTACGCAAGCATCGATATGGAATGGATATAAACGCTGCACCCTTCGTACCGAGTCGCGCAGTAAATCGATATGATCTGTCAGCAACGTCCGTTGCCGTTCCAGCAGATTAACGGTAAAAAAATAACAGCCGCCAGCCACAAAGTTTCGCCGGTAATTGGGCATAATCATTCCACCCCAAATAAAGCAAGCATAGCAAAGGTAGGGCGGTTTCGCGCCAGCAAACCGCCACGGCCGAAGTACCACCTAATCGGAAAAATAAACCCTCGCCTGGAAAAGTCCGGGTGAGGCTTGGTTATGTCGCTTCGATTTTGGTGGATTGCCTGTCGGCGAATCCACCCTACGGCTTCACATTTTCTCAATTTAATCAGGAAGGTAGGGCGGTTTCGCGCCAGCAAACCGCCATGGCCGAAGTATCACCTGACCGGAAAAAAATAAACCCGCCTCAAAATAAAAAACCCTCGCCAGGAAAAGTCCAGCCGAGGCTTGGTTATGTCGCTTCTATTTGTTGGATTGCCTGACGGCGAATCCAACCGACGGATTCTGAAAAAATTAAAAAACCTGAAACCGATGTAATCAGATTATGAGAAACATTACTCAATAAAAGGTATTGAGCTATAAGCCACGGACCAAACTGCCATTCAGTTCTCAATTTAAGACGGATGAGGAGGCTAATCTTTGACCCGGTCATTGGACAGGTCTGAGGCCTTCTTTCACAGGTGTTAAAAAGCGCCGTGAATCCATCATCGATCTTTGTTGAGGTAGTCGTCATGCGTCATTTTAAACAATCAACCCGAATATCCACACTTGCCGCGATCATGCTCGGCTTTTTGTGTCTCTCCCTTTTTCAAACGGCCTGGGCGATCGGTTCAGAGGAAGTCAGCGGCGAACTGGACGTCATCATCAAGGAAGATTTTGATCACAATCATTTTGAAAACGATTATTTTCTGCGCGATGAAAACGGTCAGGATTGGTATCAGCTTCAATTTGAACGCACCCCGCCGGGTCATCTGCGCAGCGGCCAGAGGATAAGAGTAAAAGGTCAGCAAAATGGCCGTAAATTCCGAGTCGAAAGCCTGGAGGAAGACAGTGCCGGCAAATCCAGGGGCAACCCCAATGAAATTTACGAAGAAGGTGAAATGGCCAGCGCCCAAGTTCTGGATGAGCGTAAAGCTGTGGTGCTGATGGTTAATTTGACCAATGCCTCAGCGGCTTATACGAAGGACCAGATCATAGGACATATGTACACCAATTCCCGCTCGGTAGACGGTCTTTATCGCGAAGCGTCATTAGGTCAGTTAGGGTTTAATCCGGATGCCGATGGCGACAGCAAACCCGATGTGTTCGGGCCTTTTGCGATTAATTACGATAATTCAACCTGCGGTTATTACGATTGGGCCGCTGCTGCCGAAGCCGCCGCTCAAGCATCCGGAATTGATTTGAGTCAATACCGCCATCGGGTCTTCGTATTGCCAAACAATCTTCCTTCCTGTTCTTGGGCCGGCATTGCCAACGTGGGCTGCGGAACCTTTTGCCGTGCCTGGATTGCCGGATCGACCGGCATGATTTTCACCCATGAATTAGGCCATAACCTTAACCTTGCTCATGCGGGTACCGATCCTGAAAACGATGGCACGATCAACAGCGTTTATGGTGATTATTCCGATCCCATGGGCACTTCCAGCAGCAGTTGGTATCTGTTTAATGCCGGGCACATTGATCAGATGGGCTGGTATTCGAATATCCCAGGTGCCGTTTCGACCGTGACTGCTGAAGGCAATTTTACGCTGGCTGCTATTGGCGCCGATCCTTATAGCGTGGGTAATACGCCTTTTATTTTAAAAATAGCCAAACCGGATACCGGCGATTTGTATTATCTCTCTTATCGTCAGCCAATCGGCAACTACAATCAACTCTCAACGACGTATACCAAAGGCATAAATATACACCGCTATAAAGGCGCCGGTTATGCAGCAACGACTCATATCAAAACCTTGATCAATGGCGAAACTTTTACCGACAGTAGCAACGGAATATCTGTAACCCAATTGTCACAAGGCAACGGTTATGCCTCATTGCAAGTCAGTTTCGGCTGCGCCACTGGCACTCCGGTGGTATCCGCCTCACCGTCAACACTGGCTTTACGCCCAGGAGAAGCGGCTAATTTTTCAGTCAGTGTCAGTAACAAAGACATCGCCGGTTGTGGGAATACCACCTTTTCACTGGAAGCCGGTAGCAATGGCATCAGCGGAGTTTTTACCACGTCAAATTTTACTCTGTTGCCCGGACAAACCGGCAGTAGTTCGCTAAAGGCTAGCAGCGCAATGGCTGACGGCAGCTACACCCTGTCTATTTTGGCAAAAGACCTGGACGGCCGGGCACCGCATCATGCAACCCACGGTCAAGGCGCCGTGACATTGATTATCGACAGCCAGTCGCCCAGCATTCCTTCTGCCCTAAAAGGTTCTATCAACAGGCAAGGTCATATCGTTTTGTCCTGGCTGGCCTCTAGCGATGCGCAGTCCGGTGTGTCTGATTATCTGATTTACAGAAATAACATTGCGATTGGCAATGCCAGCAATACGGGCTATACGGATACGACCGTCTCAGCCGGTACGGCCTACACTTATACCGTAGCTGCGAAGGATCAAGCGGGCAATGTTTCGCTAGCTTCGAGTCCGGTGTCGATCTCTACAGCCACCAGCAGTAAGGCCGTGGGCAAGAAGTAAATGTATTATTGCAACTGCTGAAGGTAGGGCGGTTTCGCGCCAGCAAACCGCCATGGCCGAAGTGTCACCCGATCGGTCAACACAAATTCCGCTTCACAAATAAAAAAACCTCGATCGGAAAAGTCCGGACGAGGGGTAGTTATGTCGCTTCGATTTGGTGGATTGCCTGACAGCGAATCCACCCTACGGCTTCACATTTTCTTAATGTAATCCGGAAGGTAGGGCGGTTTCGCGTCAGCAAACCGCCATGGCCGAAGTATCACCTAATCGGTAAAATAACCCCGCCTCAAAATAACTAACCCTCGCCTGGAAAAGTCCAGCCGAGGGTTAGTTATTTGGCTTCGATTTGGTGGATTGCCTGACGGCGAATCCACCCTACGGCTTCACATTTTTCATTGTTATCCGGAAGGTAGGGCGGTTTCGCGCCAGCAAACCGCCAAGGCCGAAGTATCACCCGATCGGTCAACACAAATTCCGCTTCACAAATAAAAAAACCTCGATCGGAAAAGTCCGGGCGAGGGTTAGTTATGTCGCTTCGATTTGGTGGATTGCCTGACGGCGAATCCACCCTACGGCTTCACATTTTCTCAATGTAATCCGGAAGGTAGGGCGGTTTCGCGCCAGCAAACCGCCATGGCCGAAGTATCACCTTACCGGGAAAATAAACCCACCTCAAAATAAAAATCCTCGCCAGAAAAGTCCAGCCGAGGGATGGTTATGTCGCTTCGATTTGGTGGATTGCCTGACGGCGAATCCACCCTACGGCTTCACATTTTTCATTGTTATCCGGAAGGTAGGGCGGTTTCGCGCCAGCAAACCGCCATGGCCGAAGTATCACCTTATCGGAAAATCAATCAGTCGGAAAATAAAAAACCCTCGCCTGGAAAAGTCCGGGAGAGGGTTAGTTATCAGGCTTCGATTTGGTGGATTGCCTATCGGCGAATCCACCCTACAGCTCTCGACCGGATAAGTCCGGGCGAGGGTTGGTTTGCTTGGCTCCGATTTTGGCGGATTGCTGTCGCGAATCCGCCTTACGGGTTAGGTTATTTAAGCGGATCAGCTTTTGTTCCACTTAGTGGGCAGCCAAGTTCATTAGCTGTTGCGAAAATATCTTTAGCGTCTTCTATAGCTGTTTTACTCTCATCAATCTCTGTGTCTGGATCATCCAACACTGCTACTGCGGCTTTGACCATATCAATGACCTGTTGGGTGCTATAAGGATAGTTAACCGTTGTGTCATCAGAATTAGGAACTCCACCATAAGAATTCAATAAAGCAGCGGTAGCGTGGAAAGCAAAAGCTCCATAGGTTTGGGGCTTTGTTATGGCCATTGCTAAAGTAATGTCAGGTGTAAATAAGTCAACGCCAAAAGTGTAATCGAAATCAGCACTCGGTAAAACACCTAGCCAACGATCCGCGTGATTACGCCAATAGCCGGGCGTACAGCCTTGAAATTCATTTCCACCTGTATCAGGAATGTAGCACACATTGTAGTGGCTTATTTGGGGTAGCTTATTCTTGAATAATGGTGAATGGAGTTTCTGATCATCAAGGTAGTCAAATGGGACATAGTTATAAACATTATAGTTAGGACCACCTTTCACTATGAAAGCTAGCATCTTACCGCCATTTTCTATCGTCCAATCTAAATATTTACCATCTGCTGACAAGTAGGTTTCTACTGCTCCATCGGCAGTGGTGAACGAAACAGGCGGATCAATTTTAAAGCCTTTCATGTCTTCAGTGATTTCGCCTATATACCCCAGTGCTGACATATCATAGCAAACTTGATTGTCATCTGTTTCCGAGACAAAATTTCCTGGATATTCAACCGGCTGCACCCCTTTTGCTGTTGGTGCCCCGGCTTCAGCCATCACCCCACTACTAAACCCCAATACCATTATTGCCGCCATGACCATCATGGCTATTTTTGTATGTTTTAACGTTTTCATGATAAACCTCCAAAAATTTTCAATGGAAATCCCTTTTCCTTTTTATAATGGGATGGCGTTTATAAACATCAATCGCCATCTCTACCGTAACAGTCTTGTTCAGTTTTAGACTGAATCAAACTATCAAAAACTCGTCACTATAGTTTCAAATTTTCCTATCAAAACCTATTCCCCAAATGGGTACCCTACCCAATTGGCTGTGATGAAGTTAGGGGACGCGGCTTTGGACTTTTTCTCCTCGTTATCCAGAAGGTAGGGCGGTTTCGCGGCAGCAAACCGCCATGGCCGAAGTATCACCTTAACGGAAAAACCAACCCGCCTCGCAATAAAAAACCCTCGCCTGGAGAAGTCCGGGCAAGGGTTAGTTTGGTTGGTTGGCTTCGATGTTGGCGGATTGCTATCGCGAATCCGCCCTACTGCTCTTGACGGGTGTAACCGGTCTAAAACTCGATCGGCAAACTGTCGATCATCTGGAAGCCACTGTAAATGGCGGCCAATTGACTGCGGGTATGTACGCCGGATTTTTCGAAGATGCTTTTTAGATGTTTTTTGATCGTTTCCGGGCTTACATTCAGCGCCTTGGCTATCTCTTTATTGGTCAGGCCTTGAGCGACCCGTTGGGTAATGTTGATCTCTCGCTGCGTCAGTAATGAGGCGTTGATCATTTCGGGTAAATCGATATGGGGGTGGCGGTTAAGTAGCGGGCCTTGTTTTGAAAAGTGCGAAATGATCCGGCTCATCAGGTGATGGGGCAGCCAGAGGTCACCCTGATGAACAGTTCTGATGGCCTTTTTAAATAAATCCGGTCCGGCATCGGTTTTGATGATGCCGGAGATGCCGAACTCGACAATCTCCTTCATCAAGCTGTGAGTTTCATTATCGTAAAGTAGTATGATT
Source organism: Methylomicrobium sp. (assembly GCA_018333785.1). Lineage (GTDB taxonomy): Bacteria > Pseudomonadota > Gammaproteobacteria > Methylococcales > Methylomonadaceae > Methylicorpusculum. The sequence continues at coordinate 118,114 of JAGXSU010000108.1, forward strand.
TTGACCGTTGCATCGGCCTGCCTTATAGCCTGCAACCATTCAGCAAAAGCGCCGTCGGTTAATGCTGTGTCGATCAGTAACAGATCAGGATGTAATTGCGCCAGTTTTTTGGGGAGTATTTTTAAGTTGTTAACTCCGGCGATATCCAGTTTGAAAGTAGGCGTATCAGTTAAATAAGTGGCCAGTTTGTTAATATGATTGTCACGTTCCGAAATGATGGAAAGAGTAATGACACTGTCATCCGGTTCCAGCGTCCCGACTCCTGCTCCGCTAAAATTTGAATTTAACCGTACTGATTTTCGCCGTTCGATACGGCGGCGCTCTTGAGTCATTTCGGGAAGTTCGGAGATAAAGCCCTGTATGGGAGGGGGCTGAGGTTCAAGTATACCGGTTAAGAGTTCTAGCAATTTCAAATTGCTTCGCCTGTCCCTGTTGTGCAGGGCGTTAAGGCAAATGACCGGAATCGACCGGTTATGATTCAAGAGACGGTCTTCCTTGAGTTGGCAGCAAGCGCCTTGGCAGTTGACGACTACAATTATTGCTAAATGCCCAGGCATTGCATTATCAAGCGCTGAACACAACGGCAAGCTGAAGCAAGGATAGCCTTTAGCAGATAGCTGGGCGGTAAGCTGAGTGGCTTCGGGCGTGTTATCGGTAATGATCAGTATGCTTTCCCTGCTTTCAGATTGCGAATGGTCTGGCTGTAATTTGGGATTAGAACGCAGAATCATCTTATGAGCCTTTCAGGAACAAAGAATTTTTATGCCAATTTTTAAAAAACCTCGCGAACTTTAACATGATATTTTATAAGGGTGCTGTTTTTTGAGTTTGCAAAGCATTTTTTTGCAGGAATTGATCAACCGCGAATCCACCCGATGGCTTAACATTTTTCATCATTATTGTTGGGCGGTTTCGCTCCAGCAAACCGCCATGGCCGAAGTATCACCAAATCGGGAAAATAAGCCCGCCGCAATAAATCCTCGATCGGAAAAGTTCAGGTGAGGTTGGTTTGGTTGGCTTCGATTTGGCGGATTGCCTATCGGCGAATCCACCCTACGGTCTCACATTTTTCATGATCGTTGGGGTAATGGCTATAATCGTTATCCAAGAATACCCTTTCGGTTGGCAGCCAGTTGCGACCGTTAACACCGGAGCGCATTTTAATGAGTAAACTAATCCTGTTATTTGGCGAGCTGCTGATAGCCTGTTTGAGTTTTTCAGCCAATTCAGCGCCGCTTAATCCGTTATTGGCGCCGTTATCTGCTTTAACGGCAAAAGATATTGCGATTATCGTCAATGATGCCGATCCAATGAGCGGTCAAATTGCAGATTATTACCAGCAGCGCCGCGGCGTTCCGGCAGATCAAGTGATTCACATCCGGTTCAATCCAAAGACCAAGGTGCTCAGCCGACTTGAATTTGCCGTGCAAAAAAAGCGTGTGGACGAAAAGACACCGGCACATGTTCAGGCCTTTGTTCTGACCTGGATGCAGCCTTACCGGGTCGATTGCATGTCGATAACCACCGCTTTTGCGATGGGTTTTGACGAAGCGTTTTGTGCGAAAGGGTGTCAGTTAACGCGCAAAAGTCCCTATTTCAACTCGATCAGTTCTCTACCGTTTCGAGATTATGGCTTGAGACCGGCCATGATGCTGGCAGGAAAAAGTGTTGAGGATGTCAAGGCGCTAATAGACCGGGGCATTGCAGCAGACTTTTCCCAGCCTAAAGGGTCGGCCTATTTGTTGAAAACGGCTGATAAAGCCCGCAGTTCCCGCGCCGTCTTTTTTCCCAAGATTGCGGAAGGATTTAAAGGCGTATGGCCGGTTTTTTACATGGAAAAGGAATTTATCAAAGGGCAGGACGACGTCATGTTTTATTTTACCGGATTGACTCAAGTGCCCTACATCAATGAAAACCGTTATCCGCCAGGGGCGATTGCCGATCATCTGACGTCTGCAGGCGGCGTTCTTTCCGGCAGTAAACAAATGAACATTCTGGACTGGTTAAAAGCAGGTGCAACAGCCAGTTACGGTGCGGTGGTCGAGCCTTGTAATTTCCCGCCAAAATTTCCACATCCGGGTGTGGTGATGGCCAATTACCTGCGCGGCAGTTCGTTGATTGAAGCTTACTGGAAGAGTGTAGGCATGCCGGGGCAGGGCGTGTTTGTCGGAGAACCTTTGGCCCGGCCTTTTGCTTATCCGTCCAAATAACGTTCATTTTAACAACCGGCAGTCAGCGGTCTTTATCCTTTAGCAAGGCTCAACATCGCTAAGATGGAGGCCCTTCGTTATAATGCAGGCTCATTTATAACAATGTTCCGGAGTTTTACATGTCTTTAGCTATTACTTTGCATCTTCTTGCCTCAGTTATCTGGGTGGGCGGCATGTTTTTCGCCTATATGGCGTTGCGCCCCGTTGCAGCCCAGTTGTTAGAGGCACCCATGCGCTTGACCTTGTGGGCGCAAGTCTTCGAACGTTTCTTTCCCTATGTGTGGGGTTCGATCATCATTCTTTTATTGACCGGACTGTGGATTACTTTTTCAGTGCTGGGCGGGATGGGATCAGCTGGTATGCATGTGCATACGATGTTAATGCTGGGCATCATCATGATGCTTATCTTCGGACACATCTATTTTGCGCCCTTCAAGCGCCTGAAACAGGCAGTTGAGATGGCTGATTGGGCAATGGGCGGCGCTAAGCTGGGCCAGATCCGATTGCTGATTGGCATCAACCTGTGCCTGGGTTTGCTGGTTGTTGTGATTGCCTCCATGGGACGCTATTGGTAAGGACTGATTTGAAATCCATGACACGTCTTTAAGCATCAAGAAAAGCAAGACAATGCAGCTGATAAAATACCAGGCAACTTTTCGCGCCAGATGGCTAGTGCTGCACCGCTATTTGGCGTTGAGTGCAGGTTTGTTGATGGCGATCATCGGCCTTACGGGCAGTGTGTCTTTGTACCGGGATACGCTGGATACGCTGTTCAATCCGGCGCTCGCAATTGAGCGTTCGCAGGGCAATTATCAATCGCTGGATAAAATGCTGGATGCCGTCAAAAAAGTGCATCCTGACCGTCATGGTGCCTGGACGCTTGAAATGCCGGATGCTTCGCATGACACCGTAACGGCCTGGTTTGAAAAACCCTATGAAACAACGGGGCAGATTTATGCGCCGTTAATGGTGTCTATCAATCCTTACACGGCCGAAGTGGTGGCAAGCCGCCTTTGGGGGCAAACCGCCATGACCTGGCTACTTGATTTGCATAAACAGTTGGCATGGGATGCATTAGGCTGGCAAATTGTGGGTGGGGTGGGGTTGTTAATGGCCTTATCCGTTTTGTCCGGTCTTTATCTGTGGTGGCCTGCAAGAAAACAGTTGTTTGCGATTTTTTCAGTTCAACAGAAAAGTCTGATCAAATTTGCGTTCGATGCGCATCGATTGATAGGGCTATTGAGTGCCCTGGCATTGTTGAGTCTGGCATTGACCGGATTAAATTTGAGTTTTCCGCAAATACTGGAATCATTTACCGGCTCGACAGGGATGAGTCATGGCGGTAACGGGCCTTTGATTCTGAGTACCGCAGTGCCGAATAATCGGCCGGTAAAATTGTCCGAAGCGGCATTCATCGCTAAAGCCCCGTTTCCAAAAGCTGAATTAAGACGAATCACAACGCCTTCCGGTGTTGACGGAACCTTTCAGGTTAATCTTCGGCAGAACAGTGAAATTAACCAAAAACACCCTTTTACGATGGTATGGATAGATCGTTGGAGCGGCCATATCAAGGAAGTACGCGATCCGGCCAAGTTTTCTACGGGTGAAAAGCTGATGGCCTGGATGTGGCCGTTGCATACCGGCGAAGCATTAGGCGCCTCCGGTCGCTTCATCTGGTTTCTTGCCGGAATCAGTCTGTTTCTGTTGTATGTCAGTGGTGTTATGCGCTGGTTACATCGGCATGGCTGGATGCGCGATCAAGCGCTGAATTTCTCGAAATTCAAAAACTACGACCGGACATTAATGGCCAAATCGCAACGCATCATGCTGATGCTTTGGCGTTTGTTGGGTGAATTCATTCGTTACGCCACCCCGATCGTATTAAAAGCGTTGACTGCTTTTTCACGCAAGATAAGTATTGTCTGGGCTGAGTGGCAGCGTCGCTAGTCTTTTTTGCGGGGTGAAGAGTTGATATAGTTGATTAAAGGCTCATTGCAAAACTGCAAAGGTTTTCACTGTAATTTTTTTTCAAAATGATACGGTAACCTTTGTTTTTTTAAGGAGAACCACACCATGCCGCAAATGTCATCCGCAACCGCCACACAAGCCGATTTTACAGAATTATTGTGCCAGGAATTTCTTTCATCGAGAGGTTACGGCGCGTTCGCGTTTTTGAGCGCCTATGATGCCGCTCAGCTATTTACCCGCTATACAAAGCAACACCGCTCTGACAAGGATTTTATTAAAGACTTCGTTCGCAGCTTTGTGGGCGGAAGAATCACATTGCCACTCTGATGGTTCGTTTTGCCATCCCCTTCTATTAGTTTTTGCTCGTTGACAATCAAGGCAAACTGTTTCTGAATGCCTTATTCTTCTTGATATTCCACAATTTATCAGATTGCGGACCGTTCATAGTTAGCCTTTATTAAGCATGAACGGTCTGTTACCCATTCCCCGCGGCTTTTAAGGGTTATGTTAAGCTCGAAGCTGACTTCACCTCACTAAAATATTCCCTCAATACCTTTTTAAATGGCTGATTCATCAACCGACAGCTATGGTGGTCTGTTGGTGTATTTCCAACAATAACAAAAATGATAGGCTTTTATCTCAAACGATCATCCTGAAATTCGAAGCTAGTCCACGGAAAGCAAGAAAGACAAATAAGCAGCATGCTGAAGTGCGGACTGTAATTATTTGTATTTCGGCAATCCCTTACCGGGGTAGGCTCTGCCGAAATGACGCGATCGACTTCGGATAAAGAGTTGAGCTGAAACAGGATTATAATCAAATTATTTTCTGATTACGTATAAGCTTCAGCCAAAACTGAAATAGTGTGATCCTATGAGTTCTAAAGTTGGCGTCGCCCCGGCATACCCTCTGGGGCACAAGTGGATTGCCGGGGTCCAAACTGCATGGATGCGAGCAGGGAATCACCCCAATCACAAAAGGATCGTTACATCCGTGTACACTGGATACCGGCAATCCATGCCGGTATGACGGCTATTTGAAGGGCATCCATTCCGCTGAAAGTCATACGTTATTAGGAATTATTTTTTAAGATTATTGAACGTGAGGCTTGAGTCCATATGAGCGCAAATGACAAATGTAACACGGGCGAGGCCTGGGGCTCGCGTTTTGGGGTGATTATCGCGGTTGCCGGTTCGGCTGTGGGATTGGGCAATTTTTTGCGTTTTCCGGGGCAGGTGGCGGCCAACGGCGGCGGTGCATTCATGGTGCCTTACTTTATCTGCTTCATTTTGGTCGGCATTCCTATTTGTTGGGCGGAATGGACGATGGGGCGCTATGGTGGAAGGCATGGCTTTAATTCGGTACCGGGCATCTTTTCAGTCTTATGGCGGCATCCGCTCAGTAAATACTTTGGTGCGTTAGGCTTGCTGATACCTATCGTTATCTACATGTATTACGTGTACATCGAATCCTGGTGTCTGGCGTATGCCTGGTATTACCTGAACGGTGATCTTGATCTGGGCAGGAATCCGGCCGTTTACGGTGCATTTTTCAGTCAATTTACCGGCATGGAGGCGCATGGCAGCGTATTTAAAGACGGCATAAAACCGGTTTTCTGGTTTTTTTGCATCACCTTTCTGATTAATTTCTATTTCATCTACCGGGGGTTGACGCGCGGTATTGAAACCTTTTGTAAATATGCGATTCCGTTATTGATTATTGCTGCCGTAGTGGTTGCATTCCGGGTTTTGACGTTACCTGAACAGCCGATACCCAAGCCTTGGCAGACGGTTTTACCGGCAGTGATCAGTCAAGATCAGTGGCAAAACCTGCAAAAATTAGCCTTGAATCCTCAAACACTGCCGGCAGAATTGAAAGAACAGGTTGAAAAATCTATTGCCGCATACCTCGATCATCAGTTGAAATCAGCCGATACTCAAATAGCCCAGGAAAACGTGCTCGTTCCGCCTGCAGGTTTTGCCAAAACAGAGGCGGCTTATGCTTTGGCGATGGCTGAAATCAGGTCAGCACAACAAGGTAATGCCTACAGAATCTGGCTGGAAAAGGCAAAAGACGCGTTGGACCAAGAGGCTAAATTGGCATTAAGAGCTTTGGAGAAAGAGGCACTTCAAGCGGATAAAAACAATTCAGCTGAACATCAAGCAAAGATTCACACGCAGCGGTTAGTCTATTTTTCAAAACTTTCTCTGGAACCAGTAGATCAGTTAGCGGCTACGTTAGCTTCGGTCAACGGAGCAGACAGGTTCGGTAATTTTAATGCCCTGGTTTTGCGTTCAGCTGCTCTTGAGGTGGCCGAGTTGCCACGAAACGTAAGCAATGGCTTGGGTTACATGTGGAATCCCGATTTTGAAAAACTCAAGGATCCAGCTGTCTGGCTGGCAGCGGCAGGACAAATCTTTTTTTCGTTATCGGTAGGATTCGGCGTTATTTTGACGTATGCCAGTTATCTTAAAAGAGATGACGATGTCGTACTGTCCGGTTTAACTGCTTCAGTGACCAATGAGTTTTGTGAAGTCTGTTTAGGCGGATTGGTCGCAATTCCGGCGACCTTTATTTTTCTTGGAACTGCATTGACCATGGAAGCGGTAGCCGGTTCGACGTTTGGCCTAGGGTTTAATACCTTACCTACAGTATTTGCCGGTATGCCGGACGGTCGCTGGTATGGTGCTTTATGGTTCATGCTTTTATTTTTAGCGGCTATCACCAGTTCATTAAGCATGCTGCAACCGGCGATTGCTTTTCTTGAGGAAGGCTTTGGCCTGAAACGACGCGGCAGTGTTGCCGCATTAGGTTTAATGACCCTCAGCGGCGCTTTGCTGGTGGTTTATTTCTCGGGAAATGCGGTTGCGTTGTCGACGATGGATGACTGGATAGGAACGGTCGGTATTTTTTTGTTAGCGACGATAGAAGTGATTGTCTTTTCCTGGGTTTTGGGGGTTGATAAAGGGTTGGACGAAGCCAACAGAGGGTCCGATTTATTGATACCCAAAGCTTTTCGTTTTGTTTTCAAATACATTACCCCGGCCTTTTTATTAGTCATCCTGGGCAGTTGGCTGGTCCAGTCGCTTCCGGCAAAAATCGAGGCGGTGCGGTCTCAGCCTGAAGTATTACTGATTGTTATATATTTGGTGATCAGTCTGATTTTCTTGGTGTTGATGGTGTCATTAGCGGGTGAAAATTGGCGCAGGAAGTGCATTTTTGAACAGGAGGAAGTATGACCTTATCCGGTTTGATTGTGATGATAGGTAGCTATCTTTTAGTGGCGGTGTTGATGATATTCTGCTTTTTCAAAGTCTTGACCAATCCTCAGAGTACACTCAAAGAACATGCTCCATTGGAGATTGATACGCATGATGAGGATCCTCCTTTTGATTAAGAAGTATCCAAGTCAGGGCGCCTGGGCATCGTTGACCTGAGTCCCAAGTGCTCTGACTGTTATTTCGGCTTTCATCCCCGATTTCGCTGCGCTTCATCCAGGCTACGAACCACTTTACTTGGACGTTGAGAAAATGGAAGCATCCAGAAAATCGCTCTGAGATTCAATTAATTTATCGTCTTTTTGTTCAATGAACAAAGCGGAAAGTTTTTGTTCATTAGCGGCTTTCAAGCCTTCTTCCTGTCCCATGCACAACAAAGCGGTAGACCAGGCGTCTGCAATCGTCGGATTGGGGTGTATCACTGTCACTGAGACCAGATCGTGAGTTACCGGTCGTCCCGTGCGGCCATCCAGAATATGGCTGTAACGTTTACCGCCGGCATCGAAATAATGGCGATAGGTGCCGGAGGTCATGATGGCCGTAGGTAAATCCTTGGGTGTGGTAATGATTTTCTGCACGGTCTGTTTGCCGGGTACCGGCCGTTCAACAGCTATTCGCCAAGCCTGTTGATCCGGCTTGTGACCATTGGTTTTCAATTCGCCGCCGATTTCGACCAGGTAGTGTTTTATGCCTTGCGCTTCAAAAATTTGGCTGATGGTTTCGACCGTGTAACCTTGAGCAATTGACGAAACATCAACGGTCAATTCCGGACGCAGTTTTTGCAAATGGGTATCATCGATGACTTTCAGTTTATCCAGACCCGAGCGCGCCAATATGAGTTGAATTTGTTCGTCCGAGGGAATTGCCAATACGTCTTCTCTAAATCCCCACAATTCAAAAAAAGGCTTGATCGTTAAATCGTAACACCCTTGGCTTTCTTTATGAATCGACTGAGCGATGCGGACCAAGTCGATAATTTCGCTGTCGGTTTCCTGAGCCTCTGTCGTAGGATTTCTGTTGAATTGTTCTATGACAGAATCATCACGGTAGTTGGATAACAGCTGATCAATACGCGCCAGTTCTGCTTCAACAGCTTTTTTTATTGCGGCGGAATCAACAGGTGACTCGGACCAGTAACTGATGTGATAGCTGGTACCTTGAGTCATACCCTGGAACTTTTGGATGGAGGGTCCTGAACAGGCTGTGAGTATTAAAAACAAACCGATAAAAAGAGGGCTGAGTATTTTCAATGTCTACCTCACAAGGCCGAGATGACCAGAAAACCGGTATAAGCTACGAATATCGATAACAGGACTCCGCCTTCTATTCGGTTGATGCCCCCTTTGCCATCCCTGGAATAGCCCAGGATAAAAATGCCTAGCGTCAGTAACGCCATCACAGGCCAGTCGCGGGTCACAATTTCAGAAGGAATTGACATGGGTTGAATAGCCCCGGCAATACCGATTACAGCGGTTGTATTAAAGAGATTCGAGCCTATGATGTTGCCTAATGCGATATCGTCTTCGCCTTTACGTGCAGCAATAACTGATGAGGCCAGTTCGGGTAACGAGGTACCGACCGCAACGATCGTCAAACCGATGATCAGGTCGCTGACACCCAGGCTATGCGCTATATTCACCGCGCCCCAGACCAACATTCTTGAGCTGACAATCAGTAAAACCAGACCGACGACCACCCAGATGATGCCCTTTTTGAAAGGCATAGGGTGCTCGATAAGTTCTGCGTCAACTTCTTGAGCCAGGGCATCGCTGCGGTTTTTTATGCCGTGGTAAATCGACCAGCCAACAATAAGCAAAAAGACAGCGAGCAAGCCGATTGCGTCGATTCGGCTAAGCTCGCCATCGTAAATTTGAAATAATGCAAACAGGGTAACGGCAGCAAGAATAGGCAGTTCTTTTTTGATGATTTGAGAATGAACCGTAATAGGGCTGATCAGTGCCGTTATGCCCAGAATCATGGCAATATTGGCGATGTTGGAACCATACCCGTTACCTAAAGCCAGGCCGGGGTTACCTTGCATGGCGGCAAGTGCGGAAACCGTCATTTCGGGTGCAGAAGTGCCAAAACCGACGATGACCATGCCAATCAACAAGGGCGGCATGCCTAAATGCCGGGCAACGGATGCCGCGCCCTCCACAAAACGGTCTGCACTCCAGACCAGCAACGCGAGTCCCAAGATAATCATAACGATGGACATAGCCATAAACTCTCCGTAATAAAGTAAATAAAATAATGCGGCTTAATGATGAAGCGCGATCAACCGGGTGCGGTCAGTGTATTTTTGGTTTTTTATAATCCAGCCCCGGCATAAGACTTAAAAAATGTGTACGTTGTAGATACGAATTCACTGATTGGGCGTGAATGAAGAATTGAACGCGGTAAGGCGGATCAGATTTGTAGGGTGGATTCGCCGATAGGCAATCCACCATAACTTTGCGGCCTGTGGCGGTTTGCTATCGCGAAACCGCCCTACAGCCCTGCTATAACTTTTCCATCAGAATCGCGTTGCTCCACAGGCTGGGTTCGATTAAAGCCCTTTATAGACGCATGGTCTGTGTGAACAACAGAACCAACTTTATTTCCATTTGAATCTAAAATTGAGTATGTCCATATATCGGTTTCAGCCATTGTTCCCTTTGAACGATGACTTTCTTGTTTCAGAGTTTCTCCGGAATTTAGTTTGAGTTTTTCTTTCAATTTTTTCTGCGATATTTTTCTAACGCCGCGCTCACCGACTCGTCCAGTAGTGCAGCGCTTGGTTATGCGACGATTCAAGCAGCCACAAGCTTTTTAACGTGTAATTCATTGCGGTGCTGCTCAGCATGCCATAGATCGTATTGGGTCTGTTGCATAAGCCAGCTCTCTGATGACGTATTAAATGCTATGGACAATCGAATTGCCATTTCAGGACTGATGCCTGCACGGCCATTGAGCACAGCACTCAGGGTTTTCCGGCTGACGCCAAGGGCCTTAGAAGCCTCAGTAACAGAAAGGTTAAGCGGATCAAGGCAAAGCTCTTTGATAATTTCGCCAGGATGCGGCGGATTGTGCATTAACATAGTGACACCTCAATGATAGTCTTCGTAATTCACTACCTCAACATCCTCACCTTCAAAACGAAAAGTAACACGCCAATTGCCACTAACCGTGACTGACCATGTACCAGAGCGGTTGCTTGTCAATTCATGCAATCGAAGTCCTGGTAAATCCATGTCTTTAGGAGCTATAGAGACGTTGAGTCTGCCGAGAATGAGGCGAAGCTTTTAGCATGGGCTGCCTGTATACCAGCAGTGCTGCCGGATTTGAAAAACGTGGCTAAACCTTTGTGTTTGAAGCTTCGAATCATAGGGCCGGATCGTAACCTGGTGCGTATCAGGTGTCAAGATGAGAAATAATGGCCGGTAATGACCTGATCGCTGTCATTCAATCATATTGAGCGACAGACTGCTAAGGGTCGTAGCGAGGCAATCAAGCCCTACCCAACCAAACCATGAGATATCCCGAAAGTCAAATTCTAACCACTTGATCGAGTTCAATAATAAAACTGTTGGCTTTCATTCCAACCTCATTTTGCAAATAGCCGTTTATTCTTGCGGTAGCCTGATCTATGGATGAGTTATGCCTTAAATGGAAGGGCAGATATTAATTGCAGCGGGGGTTACCTGCTTTTCGCAACCCAACCATTAACGCGATGGTCTTGGAAAGTTGGGCGGGCTATCGCCAGCCGCAACCTACGCGGTTCATCCCATAAGTTGCTCGTTGAATGGTTAGGGCAGATAAACGCCATCAATACCCGGTTAACTCAACATAACCTTGTCCGGAAACAGGGCGGCCGTTTTTCTTTCCGGTCAGTTTGACCGCGCCTTCCCAATAACGGTAACGCCCGTTCAACTCTTGATCGTTGATGAAGGGTGTAATTTCCAGACTGATCGCCTGCTGCGGAATAGTCAACCGCCATTTGGCCGGGTAAGTGCTATTGGAATGCGGGCTTGTCCACTGTCCGGAAACGTCAATATTGACGCTGGCGGCGTTGAGACGAAGCTGGGAGTTGTCCGCTTCAACGATGATGCCGGAACTATAAGTGTCGGCCTTGCCGTCCTTGCGTCTAAGCCGGTAGAACATGATTTCGCTGTGATCGGACAATTGCAGTGAAAACCAGTCCCAACCGGCTTGTTCGGCAGACAGGGCACTGGTACTCCATTCCCTGTCCATCCAGCTGGTGCCGGATACTGAAAAAGGTTGATTCTTTATGCGGATGGAACCCGCCGTCGCCAGGCGAGTAAACGAATAATAATAAGAGGCGTTGCCCGCTTGCTCGCTTTTCTGGCTAAAGCCTTGATTGCCTTGCAAGACTACAGGTTTTTCCATCGTGAGCTGTAAATCAATAGCCACCGTTGCGTTTTTTGCGGTGAGTTTGAGCGGGAAAACAGTTTGGCCGCTGCCTTCAGCCGACCAATCGTTAAGCCAAACCCGAAAGGGCTCCGCTTCAGCGCCTGCCAAATCCAGTCCGGCACGACTGAAACGTTCGTCATGATAAAAAGTGTTGCCCTGAATATCCGTAACAGTGAAGTGAGCCATATACATCTGCCGGTTCCGCCAGGCTGATTCTGACGTGAGGCGCTCGGTCGATTCAGAGGCGGTAGTCTCTGCCGCCAAGGCAAAACGGAAAAATGTCAGTTGATAGCCGAACGGCCGCCCCGATGCATCTTTTAGATTGCCTGTGAAATACCACCATTCGGTCCGATAATCAGGATGAGCGCCATGGTCGGCAGGAAATTCGAAAAGTCTGGGAGAATAGGCTTTGGCAAAACCTTTATCGTCAGCCATCAATACGTTAGCTGCGGCATCCTGACTTTGCATTGCTAACCGGTCATAAGTCTGAAAAAAGCGAACGCCTGCAAACACCAGCAACGCGCTGATGAGCAAAATGCTGATTAAAACGGCAGGCTTTTTCATCATTCGTTACGCAAGGCGATGGCCGGACTGGTTTTGGCCATTTTTAAGGAGGGCAGAATGCCGGCCAGCAAGGCTGCGATTAACGCCAGCAGCAAGCCTTGAAACAGTGAGGCTGTATTCACATGAAAATCCATTGTCCAGCCGAATGACCGTTGATAGACCACAAATATCAGCACATAGGCGACGATAAAACCAACCGGAATCGAAAAAACACCGGCGACCAGTCCCATCAATCCGGTTTCTGACGTGATCATGATCGATAATTGTCTGGGCGTTACGCCAATCGCTCGGAGAATTCCCAGCTGCCGGGTTCGTTCATATTGCAAAGCCATCAGCGCGCCAAATACGCCGACAAAGGCAATTCCTGCCGCCAGCCAGCGTAACGCCTCGGTGACTGCAAACGTTTGCCCGAACACCTGCATCGAGGCCTCATAAATAGCTCGGTTGGATCGGACCGATTGCGCTCCCTTCAGCAAGCCTGAAATCTGCGGTTCCAGTGTGTTCAGATCGGTATCCGGCTGGGCATAAATGCCGATGCCGGTGAAGCCTAAATCAGGCCAGTAGCGTAAATAGAGTTTGCGGCTCATTGCAATATGCCCCCGGTCGCCGCTGTAATCCTTGTAAATGGCCAGTATTTTGAAGGCCTGTTGACCTTGTGCGGTTTGCAGCAACAGGTCTTGTCCGGGTTTTAGCCGGTGATGATAAGCGTAAGGTTCAGTGATAAAAACGCCTTGTTGTTCAAAGGTCTGCCAAATATTGGCTTGTGGCGGGTGAGTAAAAAGGAAGCCGTGTCGGGCTTGATCGTTGAGTTCGAAAACTGACGCATCTATCATACCGTCTATCCCTCTAATACGCGTATGCAGCACACTGCTGAGCTTGGTTACCCCCGGAATTTCAGCTAGGGAAGTTTTCAGTTGCTGATCTGTCGCAGCTTTGTTATCAGCCAGTTTCTCCCCGGGCAAGGACACATATAAATCTGCCTGCAAGCTGATTTTTAGCCAGTCCGATACCGTTTGGCGGAAGCTGGAAATCATCAAATCCATGCCGATAGTCGCCGATACGGCAATCATCAGCGCAGCAATGGCGATGCCGGTCCGGCTTATCTCTGCCGTCACCAGTCTGGGCGGCAGTTTGCCCAGCACACCGAATAAGCGCCCCGTTAGCCATTCGACGCCTTTCATAATGACCAAAGTAATACCGGGAGTCATCAATGCAAAACCGAACAACAGCATAAAGATGCAGGCCAAGCCTAGCCTGATGCTGGTTTCGGAAAAATAGGCCAAGCCCAGGCCCAGAAAAATGAATACCACGCTTAAACTGGTCGCAATTTTGATGATGTGTCTGATGCCCGATTCCAGTTGTGAGCGAATAATCACCGTGGAAGGTGCCAACCGGGTCGCTTCCAAAGCGGGTGGCAAGACCGCCAATAGCGTTGCACAAACACCCAGTCCTATGGCTTTGCCGATTTGCCAGTAAGAAACAAACCAATCGCCGCCTTCAATCCTAAAAAAAATACTGTTCACGGTTGCCGAGACCAGATGCAAGAGACCTTGGGCTAACACAATGCCCAGCAAAATGCCGGTGCCGGTGCCGACCAGAGCCAATATCAACGCTTCCTGCACAATCATTGTAAACACCTGTTTTCGACTGACGCCCAGTAAACGCAAACTGCCTATCAATCGCCACCGTTGAATCACCAGAAACGTCATGGTGTTATAGATGAGAAACATGCCCACCAGTAGCGACAGCAGGCCCAATGCATTCAAATTGATCGAAAATGCTTCTGTCATTTGCCGCATGGCCTGATTGTGGGTTTCCATGGCTATTAATTCAGCGGTATTCGGAAGGCTGTCACGGATAGACTTGATCAAGGAAGGCGTGTGTTCATTCTCATCTATCCCCCAATCAATGAAGCTCAGTTTGCCTGATAAGCCGGTTACTTCCTGAGCGCTGGCAATGTCGGTGATCAGCATGTTGTCCAGTGCGTGCCGGCTTAACGAGTTGCTGAGTGTTATCAAACCGATGACCTGCATTTCCCGCTCACCCCTGTCTGTGCTGATTGTCAGCCAGTCATCCACTTTCAATTCAAGTTTTTGAGCAGTATGCTCGCTGATTAAGAGGGTATCCGGTTCTGTAAGTAACCGACCGGCCAGTGTCGATTGATCCTCGGTCAATGCTGTTTGCCAGCTAGTCTGCAAGCCTTGTTCAGCAAATGGATCGATACCCAGTAACGTAAAACGCGACTCGGGAAATTGCTTAAGAAATACCGTTGATTGTAGAACCGGGGATAAAGTGCGCAGCCCCTGATCGATTTTGAGTTGACGATAAATGCGTTCATCAAGTCCGCCATCGCCGCCAATGATTCTGTGCGTTGCCTTACCGGAAATAGCCCGTCCCGCCTGAGTAAACGATTGCAACGAGCTTTCCAGCGCGATATCGATAGCAATGACGACAGCAACGCCCAGTGTAATGCCTAATAACGCCAAGGCCAGCTGCCAGGGATGTTTCAGTAAAAAGTTGCGGCTGGCGCGGTTAACTAATGAAGTCATGATGGCTTTTCAACGCTAACCAGCGTTTTGTTCCGTATCGTAAAGACGCTATCGGCCAGTCCCATAACTTCCTGACTGTGGGTTGCCATGATCATGGTTTTACCGGTTTGACGCACCAGCGTATCCAATAACGCCAGGACCTGTTTTCCGGTTTCCAGGTCCAGGTTGCCTGTAGGTTCGTCGGCTAAAACGATGGCCGGTTCATGGATCAGTGACCGGGCTATCGCGATACGTTGCTGCTCGCCTCCCGAAAGGCGGTCAGGATAACTGTCCTGACGCGGCTTTAAGTCGAGTTTATCAAGCAGGTTCAAGGCTTTATCCACATCAGTATCGGTAATGCGGTGCAGTAATTCCAAAGGCAGCAGTAAGTTTTCCAGTACGGTCAGCGTTGGAATCAGATTGTAAGCCTGAAATACAAACCCGATATGTTTGCGCCTGAACAATGTACGTTCGTTTTCCGGCAGTGTGGTCAATTCAGTGCCCATAATGTTGACCCGTCCACTGTTGGGCTGGTCGATACCACTCAGCAGGTTCAGCAACGTTGATTTTCCCGAGCCGCTTCTGCCCAGCAGCACGATCAATTCGCCCTGACGGATATTCAGCGTGACATTATCCAGAATCGTTTGTTCAAGTCCTGACTCCCAATAACTTTTGGTCACTTGTTGGAGTGAGATGGCTGTTTCAGCAGAGGTCATGGTTTTAAAGGTTAAGTTGGGAGAAAACGGATCGGAACAAGCCTGAAATAGGCGGGTTATCAGGTTCACGCCGGTAAGCGTTAAAAAGTTACTTTACGCCTGTTTCCTGATGAGTGATGGAGTTAATTTATCTCGAACCCGCGATTGTGCAAATCAGATCCAGAGGGACAAAACAGAAGACGGTCGCCTTGATAAACATTAGAATGCAAAAAAATTGTCATGATAACAAGATCCGGATGCAGTCGTTAAGACCGGGCTGATTTCGGGTGAAGATATTTAATTAAGGAGCATCGCATGGATAAATATGGCCATATTTTGGTAGCAGTGGATTACTCGCATCATTGCCGCATCGTTGCAGAAAAAGCCCGGCAACTGGCAAGTCTGCATCAGGCTAAACTCAGTCTCTTGCATGTACTGGATAATATCCCCATGCCACAAATGCAGTACGGCACGATAATACCTTTGGATGAGTTGTCCGATAACGCGCTATTGGAAGCTGAAAAAAACCGGCTGATAGAACTTGGCAAAGACCTGGGCATCAGCAAAGATAATTGCCAACTGGTTTGGGGCATGCCCAAGCGTGAAATCACCCTGTTTGCTGACCGCAAAGATGTGGATTTGATTGTCGTCGGTTCGCATGGTCGGCATGGCATCGCCTTGTTGCTGGGTTCTACAGCCAATGCTGTGTTACATCATGCTCACTGCGATGTGCTTTCGGTGCGTTTGAAAGATTGATGGTAACTACTCGTCCGCTTTGAATTAAGGGTGTAGATGCTTGATTTCAAAGGACGCATCAATACGTCCCTGTAGCTCTCTGCAACATCCCTGTTGCAGAAGCCTTTTCAATCAACCACCTACACTCACTAAAATGGGAGTGGGTGAGCAGATACGATTAATGGCAATAAAGTTGCGATGGGGGTGAAGCTTCGTTTTTATCGAAGCCCGCCCCAAACCGTTAACTTTCATTTTCCGGAGTGATGAAAACAGCTTGATGATCCTTAGGTTGGTCGTTGGCAATTCGAAATCGGCTTTCGGATGCTGATTAAGATCTACTTAATTTACTGCCATTACAGTCTCCCCGTTCTATCAAGATACTCCCTGTATCGTCTGGTTTGATTTGTGAGCTAACAGCAAGCGCTCTTGACTCGCCCATACCCTCAGAACTTCGCTTACCCCGGCTATTAAACTCAAGACAGGGCAGTACTCTTCAGTTGTTTAAATTAGGAGAAATTTATGGTTCAAACAAAATGGGTCAGATGTTTATTTTCTGTCATGTGCTTACTAATGCTTAATTCGAAATGCGCTTTGGCATTTGAGTCAGGAAATGATTTGCCTGTTGGAAATTATCTAAGCGCTGTTACTGCAGGTGATTTTAATGCCGATCAAAAAGCTGACCTGGCAGTCACCAATTACTATGATGGCACGCTTTCGATCGTGTTCGGAAACGGCAGTGGAAATGTATCAAGGCCATTGCTCTACCGGGTAGGCGCCGCCCCGATGCATGTTCATTCGACCGACTTGAACGGCGACGGCATAACAGATCTGGTTGTAGCCAATTACCAAAGTCATAATGTTTCAGTGCTGATGGGCAGAGGGCAGGGTTCTTTTAGAGCCGCCAGGAACTATTTGTCCGGAAAAACGCCGATTCAGGTGGTTAGTTCGGATTTTAACAATGACAAAATACCCGATCTGGCCGTTGCCAATAGCAGTACCAACACGGTATCACTGATGCATGGCAAAGGTGATGGGAGTTTTTTACCGGCCAGTAGTTTTAATGTGGGTCTACAACCCAGTTCACTCGCTGCGGGTGATATTAATAGAGATGGCCGTACAGATTTAGTCGTAGCCAATTATAAAGAGAATACCGTATCGGTGTTATTGGGTGACGGTAAAGGTCGGTTTTCTCTGCAAAAGAAAATAGCGGCAGGTTCCGGCCCTTATTCGCTGGCATTGACAGACCTTAATAGAGACAGCAAACCGGATATTGTTGTAACCCATTACAAAAGTGGCACTGTTTCCATCTTATTGGGTAAAGGGGATGGTAATTTCGTAGCCATGGGCACTATTGCCGTCGGGCAAACCCCACGGTTTTTGCTGAGTGAAGACTTGAATAACGATAAAATTCCTGATCTGGCAATAACCCGTTTTTCGGATAACAAAGTGACATTATTTCTAGGTAAAGGAGACGGCCGTTTTTCCGCGCCTGAAATTTTTGCAGTGGGTAATGGGCCGACGTCTATTGCTGCCCGTGATTTCGATGGCGACCAAGCATTAGATCTTGCGGTTGCTAACCATTATGACGGCAGCCTCTCTATGTTGTTTGGTGAACGTGCAGATAGCCAATCGCCCCCGCCCGTGAATCAGCCGCCCGCTACAACCCCAGGTCAACATGACGTGGGGTTGGCGGCTATTGAACAAAGTGTCCTCCAGAAAATCAATGCTTACCGTGTTTCGCGAGGTTTAGCCTTATTAACTGGCGACCCTACGATCAGCGATGTGGCAAGAATTCATAGCCAAAATATGGCGTCAGGATCAGTCCCGTTTGGTCATGACGGTTTTCAAACGCGTATTCAAACCATTGCCCAAGCACTGCCTTATCGCAGCGCCGGTGAAAATGTGGCTGCTAATTGGGGTTACAGCGATCCGGCAGCAACAGCGGTTGATGGCTGGTTAAAGAGTGCCGCTCATCATGCCAGTATTGTGGGAAATTATCGAAAAACAGGGATAGGCGTAGCCAGAAGCCGAAGCGGAGAAGTATTTCTTACCCAAATCTTTTGGCATTGATTTTTTATCTCAAGACATAACGAGGGTATCATCGCTTTACGTTGTTTTATCATAATCCGGAGTTTGTTCCGGTTTATGAGCAAGTCAAACCCAAATCGGTCGAAAATGGATCTTGGTTTCTAAACGTTCAGGTCTTTACATGTCTAAAAGTAGCTTGTTTTATCTAATATTCAGCCTTGTATTACTCTCCTGTAAAGCTCAGGAACACTCTGTTGTTCGATCGGAAACAAGGCCCGCAGAAAACAGATTAGTGCTGGTCTGTGATAATGGTTATGAGATAAGCGCCATCTACTATGCGCCTGATTCGGAAGGCGTATTGTCGAAGCTGTCTTTAAAAATCAATAAAGCGGGGAAAACGGATAGCGTGGAAATGATCCCTGCGATTGCTGCCAGCGGCGCGAAATTCGAGACTCCGGATGGTCAACTATCTTTTTGGGAGCATCAAGGCGAGTTTACGTTGGGAAAAGGCGATAAAAATGTCAGCGTTTGTCGTCAAGCTACTAAGAAAACAACGCCCTAAGAGATGCCTGCGAAAAGAGAAGCATCTCTTTTCGCAGGCTGTTTTCTGCAAGAATGCCTAATGGCCTTATCTTTTAAATTGTTTGTGAGTTAGTCGTGACGGTCTTTTTTAACTCGTGTTCCGGTCGTGGTCCCGAGCAGGCCAAAATTGTTACTCCATTGGCCAATAAATGAGTTTTTATCAGGAGTAAACTGAAGTTCAAAGTCGGATTGGACTGTTACATTCGGTGCCGGGGAAAAATCGAGAGACAATTCTACAGAGCAATCAGGATTAATGGACGCTGTTCCATTAACCGGTCCTGTAAATCCTGGCTTAACTGAACCATCCGGAGCAACACTGAAGGCACACAAACCAAATGCCAGTCCCTTCTTAATCTCTATTTCGCAACGTCCGGTATGAGGATTGGCTGGAGAGACACTGTTTTGGAACATGACATAATTGCCGTTTAAGTGGACGTTCTGGCAATGAGGGCCGGCTTGTATTTGATAGGACATGAGTAGGCCGGCTAACAAAAGAATTTTTTTCATTAAATTTACCCTGTTTATAGGTCTGGAAAATTGTTGATCAATGTGATTTTTTATATGCTTTTTCAACCCCTTCTTGATAGGGATTCGGTTTTTGCCTTAGTGATGGGACATACTTAATTGCCTAAAAGCAGATGTTTTGTATAAAGGCCTAAACCGCTTGAAATGACTGCTCCAGCTTGGCCTCATGATGCAATTAGCACTTAATATGCCATCAATGATTTCAAGGCTTTCGATGTGAGCAACAAACAATTTAATGTGTGAAATGGCGCATATTGGGTGCCCTGACGCAAATGAAAGGATAAATTTTGGGTAGCTATTCAGTGGAGCAATAAAACAAAGGTGTTGCTCCGTGTTGGTTGCGGTTGGCGATAGCCAACCCAACATTTCAAGGCCATTACTTTAATTTTGAAGTTTCCCAGTTTTTATAGGGTTGTCCAGGCTTGTTAGAGAGCTTAGTTTGCATTAATAGTTGCCGTCGTTCCGGCAGAGCCTGTCCCGGTCAGGGAATGCGGGGGAATAGCCGGAGCCTTTAGACCGCATAAGCGACTCCAGAAGCCATGGATGGTAAAGGCTGTAGCACGTCCATGTGTCCTGGATCCCGGCAATCCCTGCCGGGATGACGCCTATATCTAAAGCGAACAGTGCTTTGTTAAATGGGTTTGCCACCGTTTACTAAGACCTTACCGAGTTGTCTTAGGATCAGTATGGCTTAGCTTTAAAACGCTTTTTTCATTAGATAAAATTTCTATTAATTCACCCTGTAATTCCTGATTATTCCATGACTTGTTTAACCGGCCGCTGTAGCTGAAGCGATCGGTATAAATAGGCTTCAAGGTGAATTCCAGCCATCGTCCGTTAATGCGGCCTTCGCCAGTTTCATACACTTTTTGCATGGCAGGGTCGATGTGTTCGATGTTTACCTGACTGCCTTGCTGAACGATTCTCAGATAGTTGCCTCCATCAAAATACCAGTGTCCGGAAAAATCGGCAGGCAGCCAAAGTGCCCAAGTGATGCCGAACACAAGCAGGCCTAAGGAGATAAGTAAGGCTATTTTTTTACGGTTAAAACTTTTTCCATCGACTTGCTTTTGTTTCTCAAGGTTCTGGTCAAGAAGTGGATTGACCGATTCGATCAGCTTTTCTACATCGGCTGCCCACCGGCTATCGGTCAATTCGATCGCTTGCCGGAAAGCCAGCGCAGAAATACTCTTCGGTAAGTCGCTGGGCGCAGGCATGCTTGCACCTTTCACTAAAACAGGGATAATTTGAATATTGCGCTGCAGCGCCGTTTCAATTTCCAGGCGAACAAAATCCTGCGGATCATCAATCCTGCGGCGGCCTGACTCGTCCGTACACGTAAGCCATTCTTTACCCATCATAACCAGCATGACGTGCGCGCTGTTCAGATTTTCATTGATGGTCATAAAAAAGTCCTGACCGGGTGAGATGTCGTCATAATCCCGAAATACCCATTCTTCACCCCATTCTTTCGCCAGTCTGTCTGCTAAACGCCCTGCGTATCCGGCGCTATCGTTACGGCGATATGAAATAAAAACGATGCTCATCACCTGCTCCCCAAAAACACCATTGACGTTGAATGCTCTTTTTAGCTGTTGTAACGCAACAGCCTGTCTCGTTATCGCCCGTTAAACCTATAGAAAACTGATGGGCCTTCCTTCTGTTTGCCCTATTTTGATTGGAGGCGTAGACTTCGCTCCAGTCGCCTGATTTTCAGAGGACGCATCAATGCCCCCTATATATTTCATTCGTTATTGCTTAATCATTCTGACTCTCGCCAGCTTAAAGGTAGCGCCGGTGACGGCCCAAACGCAAGTAATACCTCAAGGCAATAGCATCGTTCAACTGCAGATTCAGGATGCCATTGGCCCCGCAACCAGCGATTATATCGAACGCAGCATGGACAAAGCGGTCGAATCCGGCGCAAAAGCCGTTTTAATCTTGCTTGATACGCCGGGTGGACTTGATACCTCGATGCGCCAGATCATCAAAAAAATCATCGCTTCCCCGATTCCTGTGATCACTTATGTCTCGCCGGGCGGCGCAAGAGCTGCCAGCGCCGGAACCTATCTGCTTTATGCCAGCCATGTTGCCGCGATGGCACCTGGCACCAATCTGGGGGCTGCGACGCCGATTCAACTGGTTCCAACCGGCAACCCGGATGAGTTTTCCGGTGATGAACCGGATAAATCCAAATCTTCCGGCGATAAATCTCAGGGCACAACTGCAAAAAATCCGATGACGCAAAAAGCGGTTAACGATGCGGTGGCCTATATCAGAAGTCTGGCCGAGATGCGGGGCAGAAATGCCGGATGGGCCGAACGTGCGGTTCGGGAGGCCGCCAGTTTGTCTGCCGAGCAAGCCATAAAGCTAAACGTGATCGACATCGTGGCCGTTGACAGGGCTGATTTACTGAAACAACTCGAAAACCGGATAATTCCTGTTTTAGGTCAAAATATCACGCTGCAAACGAAAGATGCTGAAATCAGGTTGATAGAGCCGGATTGGCGCAGCGAGCTTCTGTCTGTAATTACAAATCCCAACATTGCCTATATTCTGCTGCTGGCCGGCATTTACGGTCTGATTTTCGAATTTTCCAATCCCGGCATTATCGTTCCTGGAACTATCGGCGGCATTTGTCTGCTGCTGGCGTTATTTGCTTTTCAGGTGCTGCCGGTTAACTATGCCGGTATGGCGCTGATCTTGTTAGGCATCGCTTTAATGATCGCCGAAGCGTTCGTGCCCAGCATCGGTATCCTCGGGTTTGGCGGATTGACGGCCTTCGTCATCGGTTCGGTTATTCTGATGGATACCGATGCTCCCGGATTCGGTATCAATTTCGCGTTGATCGGCGCTTTCGCGCTCAGCAGCGCCGCTTTTTTAATCATCGCCGTCGGCCTTTTGCTAAAGGCCCGACATAAGCCGGTCGCCACCGGTGCAGAAGAATTGTCCGGTGCAATCGGTATCGCTTTGAAAGATTTTACCGGCACTGGCTTGGTCCGCGTCCACAGCGAAATCTGGCAAGCCCGTAGCGGTGAAGCACTGCATAAAAACCAAAAAATTCAGGTCAATAACAGGGACGGTTTAATTCTTGAGGTGAGTTCCATTCCTAATCAGGAGAATCCCCATGTTTGAATATTTTATTTATGTTTTCGGCAGTTTTGCCTTTCTTTTATTGATCAGCGCGTTCAGGGTTTTACGCGAATACGAGCGCGGGGTCGTTTTTATGCTCGGGCGCTTTTACAAGGTAAAAGGTCCCGGTTTTATTCTGGTTATCCCGCTGATTCAACAAATGGTCAGAGTCGACCTGCGTACGATTGTGATGGATGTGCCGTCACAAGATGTCATTTCGCGTGACAACGTATCGGTTAAGGTCAATGCCGTGGTCTATTTTCGGGTTATCGACCCCGACAAAGCGATTATTCAAGTGGAAAATTATTACGAAGCCACTAGCCAATTGGCCCAAACTACCTTGCGTTCTGTACTGGGCCAACATGAACTGGATGAAATGCTGGCAGAACGAGACAGGCTCAATATCGATATACAGACGATACTTGATCAACAGACCGATGCCTGGGGCATCAAAGTCGCCAATGTCGAAATCAAACATGTCGATCTTGACGAAAGCATGATCAGGGCTATTGCCAAGCAGGCGGAGGCTGAACGGACGCGCCGCGCGAAAATTATTCATGCGGAAGGCGAAATGCAGGCGTCTGAAAAATTATTGCAGGCCGCCAGGATTCTTACCCAGCAGCCTGAGGCTATCCAGCTTCGTTACCTGCAAACACTGACTGAAATTGCCGGTGAAAAATCGTCGACCATCGTCTTTCCATTGCCGATCGATATTCTAAAAAGCCTGATCAAATAATAAAAGCGTCAAACATCGCCGGTCAGATGTTCAGGTGAGCAATCCTGGTTGAACGGTGAGCGATATAAACTGGGATTGTCGCGCTATTGCTTTAAACAACCCTGTCCTGTGGTTCTTTGCCGCCAAAAAAATCGGCCAGATTGGCGAGGACGCGATTGCCCATTGCGGTTCTTGTGCTTAAGGTTGCGCTGCCCAGATGAGGTAGCAGGGTTACGTTATCCAGCGTTAAAAACCCTGGGTTGATATTCGGCTCGCCTTCGTAAACATCCAGTCCTGCTCCGGCAATTTTGCGATGACGTAGTGCGTCAATCAGCGCTTGGCTGTCAACGACATCGCCACGGGCCGTGTTAATCAGATGTGCCGAAGGTTTCATCAATTCAAGCGAATCGGCATTGATGAGATGATTGGTCTCCGGACTGCCGGGGCAGTGCAAGGAAACATAATCGGCTACGGCAAGCAATTCCGGCAAAGTTGCGCAGCGTTCAGCTTTTAATTCATCGGCCACCGATTGATCTGCGGCGCGGGGGCTGAAATAAATGATTTTCATGCCAAAGCCATGGTGCGCCTTACGTGCCATCGCTATCGCGATACGTCCGAAACCAATCAAACCCAATGTGGCGCCGGTGACATCACTGCTCAGCATATGGGTTGGGCACCAGCCGGTCCATTGTCCTGCTCTGACCTGGCGGTCTCCCTCCGCGCCGCGCCGTGCAGACATCAATAATAAAGTCATGGCCAGATCGGCGGTGCTTTCAGTGAGAACGCCGGGTGTATTGGTGACTGCGATGTTGTTGGCTTTGGCCGCCTGGATGTCGATATGATTGAAGCCCACGCCAAAATTTCCCAGAATTTTACAGCGTTTGTCGGCTGTATTCAGCACATCAGCCGGAAACGCGTCGCAGACCGAAGGGCAGACTGCGTCGAAGTTTTGCAGGGCGGCTTTAAATTCATCGGCCGTCAAGGGACGGTCATCGGTATTGAGCGTGACATCGTAAAGTGCTTTGAGTTTTTCTTCGACGGAGGAAGGCCATTTACGCGTAACAAAGACTTTGGGTTTACTCATGGGCTATTCTCGAAGGGTGTTGCGACAGAAAATGACGTAGGCTGTTATCGTACCAAACGAATTAAATTGTTTTTTACACCAAAAGGCATGATCCAAATGAGGGCTCATCCGGGTTGGAGCCCGGATTAGCTCTCGCGAGATGATCGGTTTTACGCTAACACGCAGGAAAAACTTTACGCAGTTGCGCGGTAGTATTCAACGGCTGCGCCAACGCCGCTGCCGGGTTTGATATCAAATCCATTATCAAGCAATGCCATTTCCACGCCTGCGAACGCGCCTAACATGGAGACGTCATTCATGTCGCCGACATGGCCGATACGGAACACTTTGCCTGCCACTTCCGACAGCCCTGCGCCCAAAGACAAATTGTATTTGCTGTAAGCGGTGCTGATCACAGCACGAGCATCTTTATCAGCCGGCACAACAACCGCTGTCACGGTATTGGATTCAAATCCGGGTTTGGCGCATTGTTGCAAGCCCCAGGCGGCTACTGCCTTGCGAGTACCTTCCGCCAGTCTATGATGACGGGCGTAAACATTTTCCAGGCCTTCTTCAAGCAACAGGTCTAACGATTTACGTAAACCATAAAGCATCGGAATGGACGGCGTGTAAGGCGTGTAACCGTCTTTATTGGATGCCAGTTGATCTTTAAGGTCAAGAAACGCTCTTGGGCAACGAGCAGTATCGCAAGCTTTGATCGCTTTTTGACTGAACGCAACAAAAGCGCCACCGGCAGGCAGCATGAAGCCTTTTTGCGATCCGGAAATGGCGCCGTCTACACCCCATTCATCCATTCTGAAATCAAGGCTGGCTATTGAGCTGACACCATCGACAAACAGTAAGGCCGGATGGTTGGCGGCATCCATTGCCTTACGAACGCCGGCTATGTCACTGGTGACACCGGTCGCTGTTTCGTTGTGGGTCGCCAGAAAGGCTTTGATTTCATGCTTGGTGTCGGCTTTCAGTCTGGCTTCAAGGTCATCCAAAGGAATGCCTTCACCCCAGGGGCGCTCAACCACGGTCACATCAAATCCCAGACGGTTCGCCATCGCTGCCCATAAATGGCTGAATTGTCCGAAGCGGTAAATCAGTACTTTATCGCCAGGGCTTAACGTATTGGTCAATGCAATTTCCCAACCGGCGGTTCCTGTTGCGGGAAATATAAAGGCATGTCCGTCCTCGGTTCTGAATATTTTTTTCAGATCAGCGAGCAGGGGTTTGAACAGGTCAGGAAATTTGGGTGAGCGATGGTCTTCACCGTTAACATTCATCGCACTCAGTACTTCTATCGGAATGTTGGTGGGACCTGGAACGTATAAATGATTACGACCTGCCATTGTGGGTGCCTCTTTAAATCAGTTTAAAATGGGATGAAAAAATGAAAATTGGCGTTGATGCCAAAAGCCAGCAATGATCCCACAGTTGATTTGAATCAGCAAGCCCGGTTTTGCCGGGCCTGCCAGCGAATAATATGATTACCGGTCGAGCTGAAAACCGCTCATTTTTTCTGCTCTGTCATTAATTCTTTAGGGCATTGGCTGATGCAGTATTTTAGTTGTTCCGTTATCAAAGCGAAAATATGCGCGGCTAATCAGACCTTCACGTCTTAGGATTGGGACCAAACCGGTTATCGCCGGGTTTGCTGTCTTGTACCATGAACACGATAAGAACAATGATGCCGATGATAGGAACGAATGCAATAAGCCACCACCATCCGCTTCTATCGGTATCGTGTAGTCTTCTTACGGAAACGGCGATACCGGGAATAAGCACCGCCAACGAGTATATGCCGCCGAACAGACCAAAACCCGTTTTCGTGCTAAACGTACCGGTCAGTCCGTCTATAAACGCCAAACCAATAACCATTAGCATGTTGAACAGTATGAAATACCAGTACTCGCAACGTCTGGCTCTGCCGTTAAACTCGGCATATTTTTTGAGAACCTCAAGGTACCAATTCATGTTTTTCTCCTAAAGTTTTTTATAATCGATTATCTATGTGTAATAACTATTCAAAAAATATCTGGAAGCGGCTGACTAAATCCGCTGTCCGGATGGCTTAAGAAGTAGTCCGATTGCGAAGAAACGTCAAGTTAAAAAATTGACATTATCATCCTCAAAAGTAAAATGTCCGATTGTTTTGCGCTCGGGTCAGTTCCTTGATAGCCGAGGTTAGCCAAGTGCCTTTTTTAAAGGCCTTACTTTTTGATTTTTTAACTTGTCTGTTTAGGAACGTACAAAAAATGAGTCATACCTTATATGAAGCGTCTGTTCAACGCGTGCAACGCTGTGAACTCGCTGTTCCCGGCTCTAGTCCCGATATGTTTGAGAAAGCGTTGAAAAGTGGCGTTGATTTTGTATTTCTGGATCTCGAGGACGCAGTAGCGCCGGATGACAAAATTCAAGCGCGCAAAAACGTGATTGAGGCGATCAACGATCTGGACTGGAAAGGTAACGGGATTACCGTTTCTGTGCGTATTAATGGTTTAGATACTCAATTTATGACGCGCGATGTGGTCGATCTGGTTGAGCAGGCCGGGCATAAATTGGAAACCATCCTGATTCCTAAAGTCGGTGTTTATTCCGATGTTTACATGGTGGAAGCCATGGTCAATCAGCTGGAAATGCAGCAGCGCTTAAAAAACAGAATCGGTATCGAAGCGTTAATTGAAACTGCGCTGGGTATGGCCAATGTTGAGGATATTGCGCGTCAAGGCGCATCAGGTAGGCTTGAGGCTCTGCACTTTGGCGTTGCCGATTATGCTGCAAGCAATCGGGCAAGAACGACCAATATCGGCGGTTTGAATCCTGATTATCCGGGCGATCAATGGCATGCCGCCATAAGCCGTATGACTGTGGCTTGTCGTGCTTTCGGCTTGCGTCCCATAGACGGTCCCTTTGGTGACATTAAAGATCCAGACGGCTATAAAGCTGCGGCTAGACGAGCGGCGGCGTTGGGTTGTGAGGGTAAATGGGCGATTCATCCTTCCCAGGTTGCATTGGCTAACGAAGTCTTTACTCCACCGGCTGCAGAAATAGACAAAGCCAAACGTATTTTGGCGGCATTAAAAGAAGCGGCCGCACAAGGGAAAGGTGCTGCTGCACTGGATGGCCGATTGATTGATGCGGCGTCCGAAAAAATGGCTAACAATGTCGTTAAAGCTGCAGAAGCGATTGCCGCTAAAAGCCAATAAGTAAAAATGTCGAGGGGGCGGTTGCTCCTTCGTTGATGATTTTCTTGAAATAGTTGAGGGTGATGCATTGGATATCCACGAGTATCAGGCGAAGGAAATTTTAGCGGAATACGGCGTGAAGATCGCTGACGGCGGTTTAGCCTACAGTCCTGAAGAAGCCGTCCAGCGTACCAGAGAAATCGGGGGTTCAGTTTGGGTGGTTAAAGCCCAGATCCATTCCGGTGCGCGAGGTAAAGCAGGCGGTGTCATCATCTGCAAAAGCCATGATGAAGTTGAAGCGGCGGCCGGTAAATTACTAGGCAAGCGGCTTGTGACACATCAGACAGGGCCTGCCGGTAAAGTCTGTTACCGGTTGTACGTAGAGGCAGGCACCGATATTGCCAAGGAATTGTACTTTTGTCTTTTGGTGGATCGCTGTGCAGAGCGTATTGTCATGGTCGGATCCGCACAAGGCGGCATGGATATCGAAACTCTGGCAGCAACGCAACCGGAAGCCATCACTAAAATTTATATCGAACCCTCGGTTGGCTTGCAGGATTTTCAGGCAAGAGAGATGGCGTTTGCGCTGGGTATCCCGGTTTCTATGTTGAATGCCGCGGTAAAGACCATCAAGGGGATTTATCGGGCCATGCGTGCCAATGACGCCAGCATGGTTGAAGTCAACCCTTTGGTGATAACTGCAAAAGAAGACTTGATTGCTCTCGATGCCAAAATGGGCTTTGATGATAATGCCTTGTTCCGCCGTCACAGAATCGCCGAACTGCGCGATAAAACCCAAGAAGATCCCCGTGAAATGGCCGCTGCTGATCGCGGGTTGAGCTATGTCGGACTGGATGGCGATATCGGCTGTATGATCAATGGCGCAGGTCTCGCGATGGCCACCATGGATATGATCAAACTGGCGGGAGGTGAACCGGCCAATTTTCTGGATGTTGGCGGTGGTGCTTCGCCTGAGCGCACTGAAAAAGCTTTCCGACTGGTTTTGGCGGATAAAAATGTCAAAGCCATGCTGGTCAATATTTTTGCGGGTATCAACCGTTGCGACTGGATTGCGGAGGGTGTCGTTCATGCCGTCAGGAAAATGGATATGAAAGTGCCTCTGATTGTCCGTTTGTCCGGTACCAATGTAGAAGAAGGGAGGCGGATTATTGCCGAAAGCGGATTACCCATCATCATGGCGGAGACTCTGGCTGAAGCGGCTGAAAAAGCTGTTCAGGCTCGAAATGAAGTTGTCGCTAATGCTGCCGGCTAAGAGGAAAATTAATGGCTATTTTGATTGACGAAAACACACGCATAATTGTTCAGGGATTTACCGGTAAAATCGGCAGCTTTCACGCTCAGGACATGATCAATTACGGCTCAAAAGTCGTGGGCGGCATCACGCCCGGTAAAGGTGGACAGACGCACTTGGGTTTGCCTGTCTATAACACGGTTAAGGAATCAGTTGAGCAATTGGGGGCCGAGGCCAGTATCGTTTTCGTGCCGCCTGCATTTGCTGCCGATTCGATAATGGAAGCCGCTGAAGCCGGAATCAAATATTGTGTGGCGATCACTGACGGTATTCCTACGCAGGATATGATGAAGGTCAAAAACTTTCTGCGCAGATTTCCTGTCGAGACGCGCATGGTTTTGACCGGGCCGAATTGTGCAGGCACTATTAGCCCGGGCCGGGCCATGTTGGGGATAATGCCCGGACATATTTACAAGCAGGGTAATGTCGGCATCGTCGGACGCTCCGGCACGCTGGGTTATGAAGCAGCGGATCAGATGAAGCGGCTGGGTATCGGCATTTCGACTTCGGTAGGCATCGGAGGTGATCCCATTAACGGCAGTTCTCACCGGGATATTCTTGAAAAATTCGAGCAGGATCCGGAAACCAAAGTGGTTTTGATGATTGGTGAAATCGGCGGCCCTCAAGAAGTAGACGCCGGGCATTTTGCAAAAGAATTCATGAGTAAACCGGTGGTGGCATATATTGCAGGATTGACCGCGCCTGAAGGCCGCCGGATGGGGCATGCGGGCGCTATTATTTCCTCTGCAGGCGAGAGCGCGGCCGAAAAAGTCGCTATGTTGAGAGACTTGGGCGTGATTATTGCGCCTACGCCTTCAGCGATGGGTGAAACGGTTGCCGCAATCCTGGCAAAATCTTGAAGCTCATCGGTTTTAATTTTATCGCCCGCTTCAGTCACGTAAGTTATTCTATTTTCGTTCCAGTAATGGTTTTTTTACAAATCATTGCCGGAACGGCTGAAAATGTCAGTCAACGAGTTAAGCTATCTTAACTTCAGTCTTCCCGGATGTTTATACCCTCATGAATAAACCCGTTATCTACGCACTTGATTTTGACGGTGTGCTCTGTGACAGTGCGGTCGAGACTGCAATAACCGGTTGGAAAGCCGCCCTGCAGTTGTGGCCTGACATGTCGCCTGCGTTTCCGGAACAGCACTTGATTGATGAATTTAGAAGGGTCAGGCCCCTCATTGAAACCGGTTTTGAAGCTATTTTGGTCATGCGCCTGCTTCATGACGGTGAGTCCAGTGACTACATTTTTGAACATTTTGCTGAAATCAGACCGACGCTCATCGAAAAATCCGGCCAATCGATAGACGGCCTAAAACAGCTGTTTGGCGAAATCAGAGATACCTGGATCCATGATGATCTGCCCGAATGGCTAACCTATAATCCTTTGTTTCCGGGAATTACGGAAAAATTGAGGAACCTTGAGAATCAGGGGCATTGGTTTGTGGTCACGACTAAACAGGAACGGTTTGTGTCCCACATATTAACGGCCAATCATATTTTTATTCCTGGCGACCGGATCTTTGGCCTGGACCGCAATAAAAGCAAAGAAGATATTCTGATTGATCTGGTCAATTATTTCCCCGATGCGTCC
Source organism: Methylomicrobium sp. (assembly GCA_018333785.1). Classification (GTDB taxonomy): domain Bacteria; phylum Pseudomonadota; class Gammaproteobacteria; order Methylococcales; family Methylomonadaceae; genus Methylicorpusculum. The sequence goes on from JAGXSU010000108.1 coordinate 148,658, forward strand.
ATGCATTTTATCGAAGACAGATTAATCGCGTTGTTGAATGTCCAGAAAAATCCGCAATTGAAAAACGTCAAATTATTGCTGGCTTCCTGGGGTTACAACACTCAACAGGATAAAGATGAGGCCGGGCGTAAGGGAATAGAATTGCTGGCGATTGAAAATTTCATCATCTAGTCGTTGGTTGGGTTGCCTGCTTTTCGCAACCCAATAATTAACGCCAGGGTCTTGAAATATTGGGCTATCGCCAACCACAACCTTCGGGTGGCCCCATTTCTTTTGACTTGTTAAGCCGAGTCATCCTCAGTTTGTTTAAATATCAAAACTTTGTGGTAACCTGATAAAGTTAAAACTTGCTTCGGGTCTACTCATTTCATGTTTACCAATACCTTACCGATTATATTTTCATCCAGCCAGCTGATAGGTCCGTTGGAATTTTTTATCATTTTTAGTACTTTATTCGGGATCATTTTTATCAGTGCTCCGTTTCCCGAGCCGGATTGGGAGATGCCGGACGTCAAAGCCTTTAGTCTGTATCAATACCTGCTTGCAATCTGGAATGGCGCGCTAGGCTTGAATAAGCTGTTCTGGCCTTTTTTCATTGTTTTTAATGCGGGTCTTTACGGGGCGGATGCACTGGTTCAGTCAGGAATGATCAGTGTTTCCAGTTGGTCAAACATTCATGTCATGATGTTGGGCCCTGTTTTATGGTGGACGATGGGAGTCTGGAGAGGTTCTTCTCATTCAAGTTCAAGGCTTTGGATTGCGTTGGCAAGGTTGATGGTCGTATCCGCTTATATTGAATACGTGATGCGGTTTTATATCAGCAAGGCGCTGCCGCGGCTTTTTTTCAATTGTGAAGAATTATTGATGGACTATTTTCAGTGTTTTTAATCTGAATACTGCCGTGAAACGCTTGTTTTTTGCGCTATGGCCCGATGAATCAGTGCGTGAACACTGTACGGGTCTGATCAACAAGCTGGATTTATTGGTGATTAAGCCTATTAACGCCGGAAATTTGCACGTTACGCTCTGCTTTTTAGGTTCGGTCAATAGTGATTGCGAGAAGGCTTTAACGGCTGCAGCATCAGAGATTGTCATGGAACCGGTCCGTCTGACCTTTGATCAACTGAGTTTTTGGAAGGCGCCCAAGGTACTGTGTTTGACCAGTTCCCTGGGTGATTTGGGTGCTGCCCGTTTGGCGGGCGAACTCTGCGTTGTGGCTCGCAGTTTGGGAATTAGGCTGGATGAAAGGCCTTATTTGCCCCATGTGACTTTAGCCAGAGGGGTAAAAAATAAAGTGGAAATAGCTTTTGAACCGGTTGTATGGGCGGCTCATTCATTTTGTCTGGTTCAATCATGCTCGACTGATTCGGGCGTTGAGTATCGGGTTCTTAGGTGCTGGTCTGCGCATCCTGACTTCAGTCTGTTAAGTCTTGCCTGATAACTGTTTGACTTCGCTGATGAGGCTACCTTCCGCTAAACGGGTATGTATGCGATCTCCTTCTTTGAGTTGCGTAGAGCTGCTGATCAGTTTTCCCGTTTTAATTTCAGTTACCAGGGCGTAACCCCGGTTCAGCGTGGCCAGAGGGCTATAGGCGTGCAAGTTTTGGCCTGCCTGGACAAGACGCTGGGTCAGTCGATCCAACTTGACGCGTAAAACAGCTGACAAGCGCTGATCTGAATGAGCCAGCCTCATTTTTAGCGTATTGACAAGGTTGGATGGTAATTGTTGATTGAGTTTTGCCGATTGAATGGCCAGTGCGCTTTTGTGATGATGGATCAGGTTGCCTATGGCTCGCATCATTCTGAGTTCCATTTCGTCAACACGTTGAGCATTGCGGGCCAGTTTTTGTCCCGGGTGCTGTTGCTCCAGACGTTTGGCTATCCACTCCATTTTTTGCTGTTGTTGCGCTAATTGACGGGACAGTTGAAGTTGTAATTTCAATGCATAGGACTGGAACGCCGTTTGCCATTCTCGCTGATCGGGAACAGCGTGTTCTGCAGCAGCCGAGGGGGTCGCCGCTCTTAAATCTGCTACAAAGTCGGCGATGGTAAAATCGATCTCATGCCCTATTCCAGCAATGATGGGAATGGGACAAGCAAAAATGGCTCTGGCAACTATCTCTTCATTGAAAGCCCATAAATCTTCAAGCGAGCCGCCTCCGCGAGCCAGGATAATGACATCACAATGGCCTGACGCAGCCGCCGTATTAATGGCTTTGGTGATCTCGTATTTTGCGTTTTCTCCCTGAACGACCGTTGGATAGATAACGACAGGTATTGCCGGGAATCGTCTTTTCAGAACGGTTAGCACATCTCTGATTGCAGCACCTGTGGGCGATGTGATTACGCCGATGGCTGATGGGAGCAAGGGGGGGGCTTTTTTATACCGGGCATCAAATAATCCTTCTTGCCCCAGCTTGAATTTAAGTGCTTCAAATGCTCTTCGCAGTGCGCCGTCGCCGATCTCTTCAAGTTCGTCAACGACCAATTGATAATCGCCCCGGGGTTCGTATAAAGTCACTTGTGCGCGGGCTATCACCTGCATGCCGTTCTCCGGTTTAAAATGAGTCCGGCGATTTTGTGAACGGAACATTGCGCAACGAACCTGAGACTGGCTGTCTTTTAGCGTGAAATAAATATGGCCTGAAGAGGGTGTTGTCAGGTTGGATATTTCGCCCTCAACACGAACACTTAAAAAATGCTCATTAAGTAAGCGTTTACTTTCACTGTTTAACTGTGAAACAGTCAATATTTTCTGATCAAAGTCGGTACTATCTTTATTCATTAGTGAGGGTTATCTTTTTTCGTTAAGTCACTATTAATTTTGCAATGGGCATTATATGCGCCACGTTGATATCAATAAGGAGTTTTTATGAATCGAGTCAGATTGATTGCTTTTCTTTTCTGCAGTTTATGGGCTGCATCCGGTTTTGCTGATTACGGTGGTGGCCTGTCCCAAGCTCAGCAGGACGATAATTTTCTGAATCAATTTTCAGCGAAAAAACAACTGCAACAAAAGAAAATTGAAAAAGCGTATAAAAAGGGCTTGATCACGCGTCAGGATTTGAGGGTTTTATCGAGAGGCCAGGCCAAGCTGGCACAACTGGAGCAACGATTTAAAGCGGATGGTCAGTTGAACCAGAAGGAAAAACAAGTTCTGTCCAATAAACTCGATATGCTGAATCAAAAACTCACTACTTATCGCTATTATTCGTCTTACCAAGCCGTAAAACCTCGTACATTTGCAGAGACCAGTGGCGATTCAGTGACTGTTCCTGCTAAAAATGAGCCTTATAGAGGTATAAACCCTCCACCGATATTGGGCGGTTTTAAGATGAAATAGTGTTCATTTATCAACTTTTAAGTTTATTTTCCCGCTCTATGAGTTGCATGTACTTTTGAATGGTTGATTCCATGGCGTTTGAAATGCCTAGTAACTTGCAACCGATCTTTTGAATTTTATCGGGTTTATCACTGTTGACCGGAAGACAGTTGGATATTTCCATTGAGACCTTAATCTCACCTATGTTTTCCAGATCGAGCGTTACGTTTTCGTACTGAACTCCCGGGGTCCACAAGTGATTATATTCACTGTTGTCATCTAAAAAAGAAACGCCGGAGATGCTGAGATCAAAAATGTGTAACCTTATGATTTCTTCAGTTTCCAGGGTTAAATTAATGAAGCTTTGTTTAGATAGCGGTGACTTGACTCGGTAAAATCGCCGCCGTTGGAACCAGAATAGCTTTTCCGGTAACGGCATGGCAAAGACCACTTCTCCTTTAAGCTTGACGGGTTTTATTTTTTTTCCTTCGAATCGGACACGAATGCCTGAAAAGTTGCATTTAAATTCAATGTCGGTGGAAAGCGGCAGTTGTTTATTCAAATAATCTTTAGGCCCGTAATCAAAAAATAAAATCCCTTTTTCGGTATCAATTTCAATCAACGTTGTTATAAACGATTCATTATTTCCGAATTGAACAGTGATCAATGTTTTCTGTTTGAGCAAAAGCGTCAGATTACTAATGATCTGCTGTTTGCCCTTAAGAAGATACGCAATTTCATTTTCCATGGAAACGTTATACTTTATTTTAATTATTGGTTTTATAGGATAATCTTCATTTTATTCTAACAAGGAAATTCAAATTGACAGCCTGGTTTTTTCTATTTGCGGCCGGTTTTGCCGAAATCATCTTCGTATTGAGCTTAAAATTCAGCATGGGTTTTACAAAGCTGATACCCAGTGTAATGACGCTCGTTTTTGGTGCGGGAAGCTTTTATTTGTTAACGGTTGCGATTAAAACGCTACCCTTGGGAACCGCTTATGCAGTTTGGACCGGCATGGGACTCGTTGGTGTTGCCATACTCGGGATCGTCATTTTTAAGGAATCTGCGGATGTTCCCAGGCTCATTTCACTGGTTTTGGTACTGGCAGGTATTGTGGGTCTTAAATTAACGGATATTTCTCACTAAGTTATGCTGCATTTGGTTTTTGAAACTTCTCCTGAGCCGATAATTTTAGAAAGAGTCGATATAGGGGATGCCGTTGTGTTTATCGGTGTGTCGGTACAAAGGCTGATAAGTCAGGCTTTTAAGGCAAAAATCAAAGGCTTGAGTAACGAAATCAAATTGTATGCGTTACAAGACGCGTTGCTGATACACGGTATTCACCGCCCCGAATTTCCTGATAGCATCGAAATTATCGGCTACCCCGATTTGATTCGTTTAACGACCGCCAATGAAGTGATTCATTCATGGTCCTGATCGTAAATGGGGTGTCCCTTGAGATGACGGATCAAGGATTTTTGGTGGACATGACTCAGTGGAACGAGGCGGTGGCGGCCCAATTGGCGCAACTGAACCGTATTGAATTAACGCTCGAGCATTGGGAAATTTTGGGATTTATCAGGGATTACTACAGCCGTTACAAGCATTTGCCCAACGCGCGTATGTTTACAAAGGCCATAGCAAAGCAGTTGGGTGAGCAAAAAGGCAATAGCCGTTATTTACACCGCCTATTTCCGGACGGGCCATTGAAATACGCTTGCAAACTGGCGGGTTTGCCTAAGCCGCCTACCTGTTTGTAGCGTCAGCCTTCCTTGAATTTATGGATGAGACGCCGCTCCTTTTTATTGGGTTTATGCGGTCTGTCGAAATGGGGAAACAGCGCTTGCTCTTCTTTTTGTTGAATGATTAGCGCCTGACGACGGCTTTTACTTTCTTCTGATTCCTCATAGAGCGATGCGGCTTCCGGCGCAGGGCGTCTTTGGTTGTTAAGGCTTTTTACGACAATATCCCAGCGGTATTGATCTTTCATTATTTCCAGCCGGGCCCCCACGCCAATCTCCTTGCCAGGCTTGGCCCGTTGATTGTTCAGATGAACTTTTCCACCGGCTATGGCTTCTGCGGCCAGCTTGCGGGTTTTAAAAAAACGAGCAGCCCAAAGCCATTTATCAAGCCTGATTGAGGTGAGGGCTTCCATTTACTGGGATGCTTTCCAGGCCTGGTAGCCGCCGGCCAGGCTCACCGCATTCTCGTAGCCCATCTTCAGCAGATTTTCAGTGGCTAGCGCAGCCCGCCCGCCAGTCTGGCAATAAACCAGGATGTCTGCGTCCTGCTTGTTTTTGAAATCCGGGTGATTTTCAATTCTAAATTCCAATATACCTCTAGGGATATTGATGGCGTCAGGCAAGGCGCCGCTAATAAATTCGGCCGGCGTTCTGACGTCTAAAACAATGAAATTGGATAATTCTTTTTTGGCTGTGGCTACATCAACTTCAGTGATGTTTTGTTTAGCGGCGGCAACAAGGTCCATAGCGGTCATTTTCATCAATAAGTCTCCTTCCAAAGGATCGCAATGTTAGCAATAATCATGGTTTATAAACCAGGTTTTTTTAAACTGAGCCGCTTCAAAATGGGGTCGGAGTTAACAAAAATTTGCCCGTCAGGCCTGCTTGCAATCAGGTAGAATCATTCTTTTGGTTTAACGATAGGGCGGTTACTGTGAATTTAGAGAAGGTTATTTTCGGTTTCTTCATTGTTATGTCGTTAACGTTGAATTTTGGTTTTTTTCTCGGGGAGATCAATAATCCCGATCATCACAATGTGATGGAGTTGTTTGTGGTGATTGTCGTTAATTTCATTGCAACGGTTTTAAAACTCGGTGATCGATCGCAAATCGGAGCAGTATTGTTGTCTACCAGTCTGGTTGCCGATCTCGAGTTGATTGCGGCGGCCACCTACTGGACGGTCGTTGTCCATGTCACCGAAACCGGCATTACACCGGATGTGATGGTCACCATTATTTCGTTAAGTGGAGGTGCATTGTTGGCCAATGTCATTTCGGTTGTCATCCTGGTCTCAGAGACGCTGATGTCGCGGCTTTAACTTACTGTTTCACCGAGGTTGCCATGGCTGAATCAATTGATCTGAATCGGGTTAGCTTTATCGTGATGCGTGAAATGCGCAGTCCGATTATCGCCCTGATCGTGGTTTATGCGGTCTCTATCCTCGTGATGGTTTCTATTCCGGGGCCGGTCATTGAGGGTAAAACGCATAACATGAGCATATTTCATGCGCTTTACTTCATGACTTATACCGCGACGACTACCGGATTTGGCGAGATTCCCTATGAGTTTAATAATGCCCAACGGTTTTGGGCTATGGCTTGTCTGTATGTCAGCGTTATTACCTGGTTTTATGCGATAGGCAGCATTGTCCGTTTGTTTCAAAATCCTTTTTTTGTCAGGGCGCTGGAAGAGCGGCAATTTACAAAAGCGGTCAAGCGTATTTCCGGGCCATTTTTTATCGTCTGCGGATTTGGCGATACAGGCAGTCTACTGGCTCGCGGACTCAGTGATCACGGCTTTCCTG
>JAGXSU010000109.1 GCA_018333785.1 Methylomicrobium sp.
CATCCATCTTTAAAATTCTCTGCTGGAAAAATAATCCTTGAATTTGGTGCTGTCCTGCAAAGCTTAAGAAACTTGAAATCGATAACGTCTCAATATTTTTTGTACTACTGAGCACATAAAAAATGTCATTAAGCCTTTAAAGCTAGGTTTTAATTGAATAGTGTAGGATTTGATAGGTATCAGCATGCACAAATATTGCCAAAAATATCACCTCACCCTTAAAGCTAAAGTAACCCTGTGATTTAAAAAGTAAAGACAGGCAAAAAAAAAGTCTGATGGGTTACGATAAAACCTTAAAGCATAGTAGACGCACCTTTTAAGTGCCGACTATTTCAAATTTCGCACCTAATGAAGCCATTATCCGCGTTTTGTGTCATTTTTACCGAAAAATAAACCAAAATACTGGTTGAAATCGGCTTATTAGCCGATAAAGGTTCTTGGCAAAAATCGCTTGAGAGAAGACGCTGACGAAATAAACCAGGCTTGTTAAAGCTGAGGCATATCACTCAGGCCCAACTCATCCAGATTAAAAGTCTATGCAGCGTCCTTTTTTTTCCCAATCGCCATACCGGGTTGGCTCCGGGCCATCACGGCCTCCGATTTCTTCAACATTATCAGTCTCAATCGTAGGGGTTGAGTCAGATAATGCCTCTGCTTCATTGATACTTTTCTCTTTTTCAGAGAGCTCTTTCATATTTATCTCCTGAATTTCGATTGTGAGGGCCTTAGCCCTAAACGACCACGACTATTTTACTCGGATCTGTCTCTAATAAGATGAGGAAATGCTTTATAAACTATTAGCATCACCTTTCTATTCCGGAATCGTCTTGAACAAGCGCAGAGGATTAGCTTCTCTGTCACGATAAAGGTGCCCTCTTCAAGATCCATGTTACTAACGCGGCCCGAATGAAGAACCCGGATGTATTTACACCTTTCGCACTTCAAATTTCGACAGTTCCTATGCAGGCAACGGGCTGTTCGGAAAAGGCTTAGCCTGCATGGATATATTTTCGGCGTCCCTTGACGGGCACCCCGGTGCCGAACTTCGATCTACGATGGGAATTTCTATCCGCCTGAATGATATTAAATGCGTATTTCAATTGAATGACAAGAAAATGAACTAACGGGAACAACGGCAAATAGTTGCCGCATGAATGGCGACATATTTTTGACAAAGGCCGGTCATCAGACCTAAAAATACAGCTAATACATTGTTTATGAAATATATTCTATTTTATGGCACGTTACTCGCTTTAGACAAGACAAGTTAAAGTCCTAGAGCAAGGGGTCTATCATGTCCAACAAAGTCGCCAATTTAGCCTTAGTTAGCAACGTTACTTTTGAAGCTTCAAAAGCGGTAAATCTCCAACATTATGATCTCAGCAGCGCTTTACAAACGAGTCTCGAGTTTAATCAGTTGGTTACCATTTTCAGCGAAAAGATTCAAAGCCTAATCCCACACAGCGGCTTCGAATATGTCAACGACGAATTCGGCATTGCCATAAAGAACGGCATTATAACGCGCAATTCCTGTTCCTATGCGCTGAAAGTAGAAGAGCAACAGTTAGGCGAACTCAAATTTATGCGCCGTCAGAAATTTGATCCCAAGGAAATGGATTTATTGGAATCATTGCTGTGCTGCTTAATTTATCCACTCAAAAACGCAACACTCTACCATCAAGCCATCGACATGGCCTTCAATGATCCGCTAACAAACACGCGTAATAGAACTTCATTTAATGAATGCCTGAAGAGAGAAATTCAATTGGCCCATCGCAATCATTTGGATTTAGCGGTCATTTTTTTAGATATTGATCACTTTAAAAGAGTCAATGACATCTACGGCCATCAATGTGGGGATTCTGCGCTGGTAGCCGTTGCAAAATGGATAAAAGAGAGCATTCGGGGTAGCGATATCCTTTATCGGTATGGCGGTGAAGAATTTGTCATTTTACTCAGTGATACCGACAAGGAAGGCGCCGCGTTATTAGCGGAGCGTATTCGCAGCAATATAGAAAATCACACCTTGGCCTTTGACATGGAGACCTTAAAACTAACGGCAAGCTTAGGAATCAGTCATTTACGCACTGACGATCAAACGGAACAACTTGTCAGCCGTGCTGATGACGCCATGTATACCGCAAAAAAACTTGGCAGAAACCGGGTAGTTATTCGTTGATGATCAAAAATCGCTTCACTGCCTGAATAGAGAAGCGATAGATCAATAAATCATCCAGGAAACTCGAATTCAGAATGGGAACATCAACCTTAAAAACGGGTTTTACTTTTACCTTTTGACGTCACAATGGGTCTGTTTTCCTTTTTTCGTGTTTTATCGTAAGAGGTGCTTTGGTCAACAGCCCGCTCTTTAGCCAAGCCAACTGAATCAAGCAAGTCATTCAGCTCATCCATGGTCAGTTCATAAAACGAATGGGCTTTAAGTCCATCCGGCATTCCGATGGCGCCATACCGTATCCGAATCAACCGGCTCACCGTAACGTTTTGGGATTCCCACAAACGCCGAACCAAGCGGTTACGGCCTTCAGTCACCACTACGTGATACCACTTGTTGGCACCTTCGCCACCCTGAAATTTAATATCGTTAAAACGAGCGATGCCGTCTTCCAACTCCACACCTTTTTTTAATTTTTCAAATACCGCTTCGTCAACATCACCCAGAATACGCACGGCATATTCGCGCTCCAATTCGGAGGATGGATGCATCAAGCGATTGGCCAATTCACCATTGTTTGTCACCAGCAGCAGCCCAGCCGTGTTGATGTCCAGGCGTCCGACAGCAATCCAGCGCCCTGTGTGCAATTTAGGCAACTGTGTAAAAATAACCGGTCGACCTTCGGGATCGCGACGAGTGACTACTTCGCCGGTAGGCTTGTGGTAGATTAAAATCCGGGTAGGTTGCTGGGCATATCGCTGCCAGTGAATGATACGTCCATTCAATTGCAGATGATCTCCGGGTTGCAGTTTATCCCCCTGCTTGACAATCACACCATTGAGCATCAAACGGCCTTCATCGATCCATCGCTCAATTTCCCTTCTTGAACCCACGCCTCCGCGAGCCAGCACCTTGGAAATACGTTCGTCACCTGTCGGCAAATTAGCCGACGGCGCTTTCAAGGCCGGTTTTTGTTTCGACGGCTTCGGTCGACTCTTCGTTGTTTGGGTTTTGCTGTGGGTTGGTTTCTTGTTGTTCACTGTTTACCTGTAAGACATGTTGATCGGGTTCTGCTAAAGCACTTAAATCCGCCATTTCCTGTAAGGTCGGCAATTCACTTAAAGCAGCTAAATTAAAATAATCCAAAAATTGTTTTGTGGTTCCGAATAAGGCGGGTCGGCCTGGAATTTCTTTATGGGCAACAACCCTAACCCACTCTCTTTCCAATAGCGTTTTGATGATATTCGAACTGACTGCGACGCCACGGATATCTTCAATATCACCGCGCGTAACAGGTTGCCGGTAGGCAATAATCGCCAATGTTTCCAATAAAGCGCGTGAATATTTGGGCGGCTTTTCTTCAAATAAACGCCCTACCCAAGGTGAAACATCCGCCTTGACTTGAAAGCGATAGCCGCTAGCCACCTTTTTTAATTCAATCGCCCGATGGGCATAATCATCTATCAATTGTTCCACTGCCGACTGGATATCGTCTGCTTCCGGCTGTTCCAGCTCGGGAAAAATCTGCTGCAATTGTTTGACCGACATTGCCTTGTTTGAGGCAAACAATAACGCTTCGATGATGCGCTTTAACTCCATAGAAATCTGATTAAGGCTGAATTGAAACTGCAGATCGTAATTTTATATGCACTGCATCAAAAGGCTCCGGTTGAATAATATCAATCAAACCTTCCTTGCTGAGCTCCAAAATGGCCAAAAACGAAACGACAACACCGTGACGCCCTTCGAATCGGCCGAAAAGCTGCGTAAAAACAAGACTTTTCATATCTTTTAAACTATCCAGAATCGACGTCATCCGTTCTCTCACCGAGAGTGGTTCTTTGACAATTTGATGGTGGCTCAATTGCTCTGCACGCTTCAAGACATCCTGAAAAGCCAGCAGCATTTCTTTTAAAGAGACATCCGGCAAAGGCTTGTTTACGGCGATCTGCGACGCATCCACGTCAATCTCGAACAAATCTCGCTCCATACGCGGTAACTGGTCAATCTCTTCGGACGCTTTTTTAATGCACTCATACTCTTGCAGCTTGCGAATTAAAAAAGCCCTGGGATCATCTTCTTCATTGTCTTCTTCAGACTGCCGGGGCAAAAGCATCCGCGACTTTATTTCTGCCAGAACAGCGGCCATAACGAGATATTCTGCAGCTAATTCAAGCTGAAGATTGCTCATCATGTCAATGTAAGTAATGTATTGCCGAGTAATTTGAGCAATGGGAATATTAAGAATATCCAGATTCTGCCGTCTGATCAAATACAGCAGCAAGTCCAGCGGACCTTCAAATGCATCGAGAAAAACTTGCAAGGCATCAGGAGGAATGTATAAATCTTCAGGCCAATCGACAAAAGGCGCTCCGCCCACTGATGCCAGCAGATCGCTATGACCGGAAGAACTCAAAGAGTCGGCCTGCTCCATTACATCAAACAAAAGCGGTTGTTGGCATTTGAATAAGCATCAGAGTGTCGAACCAATGTATGCATTACAACCCGGCCAAATCAAAAAATAACTTTTGGATAACAAACATCGGATAACCGAGCACCAGTTGCAAGACGCCGGTATACATCAACACAATAAGAATGATGAAGCCGTATCGCTCTAAACTGTTGTAATACCAGGCCCACCGGTTCGGCAGCATGCCGGTCAAAATTCGGCTTCCGTCCAGCGGCGGTATCGGCAGCAGATTGAGTAAGGCCAATACCAGATTGATCGTGATGCCGGCTATCCCGGTGTAGATCAGGGGCAGCGACACAAAGTCCAGATTAAGCATGACACCCAGCCGTGCCAATAAAGCCCAGCCTGTCGCCATCAAAATATTCGAGACCGGACCTGCCAGGGCTACGATGGCCATATTTTGTTTAGGATTTTTAAAATTTCTGGCATCGACCGGAACCGGTTTTGCCCAACCGAATATAAATCCTGTAAATGTCAGTAATAATATACCCGGGATTATGATCGTGCCCAGCCAGTCAATATGCTTGATAGGATTTAACGTCAAACGGCCTTGCAGAAAAGCCGTGTTATCCCCGTATTTCTTTGCCATCCAGCCATGAGCAACCTCATGCACGGTAATCGCAAAGACGACCGGCAACACCCAAACGACAAACCGTTGCACCATACTTAATTCGTTCATCATAACGGTATTCTCTTCTATTTTTCCAACATGGGTGCCTGGCCTTTACCCTGCCTGATAATTTCGGCAGTCTGTCCTGAAAAGGAGATAATGGTCGTAGGTTCGTACTTGACAACACCACCATCGATAACCAGATCGACCTCATGCTCCAGTCGCTCCCTGATTTCATAAGGATCAATCATCGCATCTTCTTCCCCCGGCAAGACCAGGGTCGAACTGAACAGGGGCTCATCAAGATTTTCAACTAACTGCCTTGCTATTGCATTATTGGGAATACGGATGCCTATGGTTTTTTTCTTGGGATGTTGCAAGCGGCGCGGCACTTCACGGGTGGCATCCAGAATAAAGGTAAAAGCCCCCGGCGTCAGCGCTTTGATTAGCCGGTGCGCATCATTGCTGATTTTCGCAAAGGTCGAAATTTGCGTCAGATCTTTACAGACCAATGTAAAGTTATGTTTATCATCTAACTGACGGATCCTGCGAATCCTGTCCAGTGCATGTTTATCGCCCATATGACAAGCTATTGCGTAGGATGAGTCAGTTGGATAAACGATGACCCCGCCGCTGTGAATAATATCGACCGCTCTCACAATCAAGCGTGCCTGGGGTGTTTCGGGATGTATTTGAAAAAACTGAGCCATGACGTTTTAATTTCGCCAATTCAAAAACACGGCATTATACCTCATTATCGCTCAGATTCTTTCTTTGCAACTTTGTCTCTGAGATAAACGGGCATCGCCTCTTCAACCGGAACGGCCTTTCCGGCAAGCATGCCCTGTACGCCCAACGAAGCCACTGCCGAAGCTCGCGGCAAACGATCCGCGTCAAAAGAAATAACACTTTGCGGTAATTTAGCCAGCAAGACCTCGGAATAAACGCGCCAGGCACTGCCCACTCCGACACCCTTTTGATGACAAGCGTCAGCCTGATCGGCGGGTATCACGCTTTCTTTACCTGACAATTGAGCAAAACCGTTTGCGTCACGCTGATAAACCGCCCAAAATATTTCGCTCAGCCGTGCATCCATGGCACTAAAAACCACCGATGCGTTAGTAGAGTCAAACGCATCTTGCGCTAAAGCAGCCAGCGTGGACACTGGCACAACCGGCAAGTCTGCGCCAAAGGCAATACCGTGAATGACACCGGTCGCAATCCTAACGCCTGTAAAAGACCCGGGGCCACAACCAAAGGCGATAGCATCCAATTGTTGTGGTCGTAAATCAGCCTCGGCCATCAGTGATTCGATCATTGGCAAAATGCGTTGTGTATGGATCCTGGGGGCCAATTCGAAGCGCTCACGGATTTCCCCATTAACCACCAAAGCTGCAGAACAGGCTTCAGTTGCCGTTTCAACTGCAAGTAATTTCATCGCGTATTCTCATCTTGAAAAAAAGCTTTCACGTCTTCAATAGCCCGGGTCCGCCGCATTGGTGGCACGCTGTCGAGAAAAATCTGCCCATACGACCTTTTTAAAAGCCTGGGATCACATACCATCAGTACACCCTTGTCATCCACATCCCTAATCAGACGACCTATACCCTGACGTAATGCAATCGCTGCAGCAGGAATTTGGTGTTCGAAAAATGCATTGCGGCCTTGCCGTTCCATTGACGCCAGCCTGGCTTTTAGGACCGGATCGCCAGGAGCTGCAAACGGCAGTTTATCAATAATCACACAAGATAAGGCATCCCCCCTGACGTCGACACCCTCCCAAAAACTGGAAGTGCCCAATAAAACCGCATTACCGGCTTGTTTAAACGCCTCCAACAACAGCCCTTTTGGCCGCGTTCCCTGAACCAGTAACGGATAGGGGATTTTTCCTGCCAGCAGCTCCGCCGCCTGATTCAGCGCGCGGTAACTGGTAAACAGAAAAAAAGCTCTACCTTTACTGGCTTCCAGAACAGGCAAGGCAAATTCAACGATACGCTCCGTAAAATCGGGCGTGGAGGGCTGCGGTAATCCCTTGGGGTGATAAAACAAGGATTGGTTGGCATAGTCAAACGGACTCTCCCAACGCTGACAGCTTGGCTCGGTCAGTCCGAGACTGCGGGAAAAATGATCGAATTTATTGGCGACACTCAGCGTTGCAGAAGTAAAAACCCAGGTAGCAGGATGCAACTTCATGAAGGCGCGAAACTCAGAGGCAATATCCAGCGGCGTTCGGCTTAACGTGAAGGTTTTTTTATGCGTTTCATACCAGCGTATCCATTTTCCATCATGGTCCTGCATGATCAGCTTAAATTGCTCGCTCAACTCCTGCGCTCTTTTGAAACAGCCTTCCAGTGTCTTGGTTTTAACTGAGGCCAGCTCCAACTGATCCTGCAAAAATTTCAGTTTTTGACCTAGCACTGCCAGCGCCTCACAGATCGCCTGATTATTCTCGATGTCCTGCCAATCTCCTTTTTTCAACTCCAGGCCAAATGACAATCGCGCCGCTTTAATCTGAAGATCCAGTTCTTCGCAAGCCATCCGTAAATCGGGCATATCGGTAGCATCTTTAAAATATTCAACCAACGCATCTTTAGCCAAATCATCTAATTGCCTGGCTCCGAATGAAATACCCAAAAAATTGGAGGCGGTATCGGCCAACTGATGCGCTTCGTCAATCACAACCAGTTCAGCATCGGGCAATAACTCGCCAAAACCTATTTCCCGTATCGACCAGTCAGCGCAAAGCAAATGATGATTGACCACCAGAATATCCGACTCTTGCGCCTTTTTTCTGGCTTTAACCAGAAAACACTGTTCATAGTCAGGGCAATCAACACCCAGGCAATTGTCTGCCGTCGACGTTGCTAAAGACCACACAGGATTAGCTTCACTCACATCCGGCATTTCTGCAATATCGCCAGATTGCGTACGTTTGGCCCATGACTGAATTTTTGTCAATGCCGAAGCATCTTCCTTACTGAAACCCAGAGCCGAATTCAGTGAATTATCAAGCCTAAAAGTACAAAGATAATTGCTTCTTCCCTTTAACAAGGCCGCGACAAAAGGCACTGTAACGGCCTGTCGAATCACAGGCAAGTCATTGAAAAACAACTGATCTTGCAGATTTTTCGTCCCGGTGGAAATGATGGATTTTTTGCCCGATAAAATAGCAGGAATCAGATAAGCAAATGTTTTGCCGGTGCCGGTGCCGGCTTCAGCAATCAAGTCTTTCTTTAGGTCTATCGATTCGGCAATGGCTAACGCCATTTCAATTTGCGCAGCACGAGGCTTATAGCCTTTAATGACTTTAGCCAGCGGCCCATCACTACCAAAAAATGTTTCCAGTTCGATCACTCTAATAACAGGCCGATAACAAAAGATGGAAGTGTACGCAGGAACATCGCCAGTATTCAAGCGTAATTAAAATGTTTATGTCATTCACTGATCTTTATTAAGGCTGCCATAGCCATTGATTTTTTCATGGCAGGTAAATAACATCCCACTCATTCTGAGTACCGGATCAGTCAAGTTCGGCGTCTTAATCCGTAACCCGTTGAATATTAATCTGTTTATTGGCTTGTCAGTTTGTTTCAAAAGCGTGAATTTGATACCAAATATCGGATTATTCAAACTTCATCACAAAAGATAGCAAAAACGACTTTACTTTCTAATGAGAATTGTTATTATTTACATAACAAACAATTCCAGGAGATTCAAAATGTATGTTTGCGTTTGTAAAGCCGTAACCGACAAGCAAATAAAATCGGCTATCAGCAATGGCTATTGTTCTCGTAAAGACCTGAATAAATGCTTGGGCGTTGGGACTGTTTGCGGCAAATGTTCGCCGCATGTAAAACAGTTGCTTGACGAACACCGCGTGCAAACACCTATAATGTGGGCTGCTGCGTAAGAGGCATTGGGCATGGTTTATATTTATCTTTCAGGTAAATTAGTAACGTTTAAATAGCTGAGCTTGAATGAAGTTTGCATGAAAACCTACCTTTCTGGAATTTGACTGCTACTTCTACCCTTCTCACATTAAAGCCCTCCCTGCGATATTGCCCTTGCGCGCCCATTTATTAAATCCACGAGGCAAACATGAAAGGTGATCCAAAGGTTATTGAATTTCTCAACAAAGCGCTTGAAAACGAACTGACCGCTATCAATCAGTATTTCTTACATGCTCGCATGTATAAAAACTGGGGCTTTTCCAAACTGAACGAAAAGGAATATCACGAATCGATCGATGAAATGAAACACGCCGATCGCTTGATTGAGCGGCTTTTATTTCTGGAGGGATTACCGAACCTGCAAAACCTTGGCAAACTGTTAATCGGTGAAAACCCTCAGGAAATGCTGGCTTGTGACCTTAAGCTTGAATATCAGGCCGTTCCGCTTTTAAAAGAAGCCATACTTTATTGTGAAACTGTCAAAGACTTCATTTCCAGAGAATTATTTGAAGCCATCCTCGAAAGCGAGGAAGAACACATTGACTGGCTGGAAACACAATTGGAGCTGATTGAACAAATCGGTCTGCAAAATTATTTGCAATCTCAAATGTAACCCCCCTCGTCTAATTCTACTTTGTAAGATTTCATGTTTCACATGACCGAAGGTCGTCATTCCGGCATTGATTGCCGGAGCCGTTAAACCGCGTAAGCGAATACAGACTCCATGGAGGGTTCGAAGCTCGCCATCCATGGCACTGGATACCCGCTTCTCGGCGGGTATGGCGGTCTTTCTTCTAATCTGACAAATAGAACTAAGCTAGGTGAACTCCATTCGCCCTTATTTATTACAAAATAAAAACCTCAAAAGCCTATTTGAACGGCTCTAGGCTAGCGTCTTGGCCTGCTGATTATATTGACGCTGTCATTGGTGATTCCCTGATTGACGCTGCGATTTTGATTTCTATCAATCACCGGCCCTTTATTATACTTATCACCGTAATGATCTTTGTGATGACGCCGCCAACCGTTGTCTCTATAAGGAATGGTTAGCGGATAATAGGGCTGATAGATATTGACTGAAGGTTGTTGCTGAAGAAGCTCGAGTTCCCGGCGCTTGATTTCAGCCAAGTCTTCCTGAGCATTGGCGCTACGCGTTAATGCTTCGACTTCTTCCAACCGGGCATTCTCAGCACGCCTTTCCTGTTCTGCTTTTTTTATTTGGGACTCTTTTTCGTCCTGCTCGAGCTGCCACTGCCTCAAACGCGTTTCGGACTCAACCCTCTGCTCGGGTGTCATTTCTTTAATTTTTAAAGAATCTTGTTGCGCTTCTGATGGACACTCATCATCTTGAAATAGCACTTTTCCGGATGGAAAAGTACATTTAAAAACCTGGGCCTGCGCAGATTGAATCGTCACAAAAACGGTGACGATCAATGCTATTAGGATGATCTTCATGGGACACACCTCATCGGCTTGAAGTGGCATTAAGGATCAAAGACCCTTTAAATATTAATCTTTCAACCCTAACACGTCCAGCATGTCATAGAATCCATTAGGTTTGCCTTGAAGCCAAACAGCGGCTCTGATAGCTCCGTTGGCAAACGTCATGCGGCTGGTAGCTTTGTGAGTTATTTCAACCCGTTCACCCTCATCGGCAAACATGACGGTATGCTCGCCGACAATATCACCGGCACGAATGGTAGAGAAGCCAATCGTCTTTCGATCACGTTCCCCCGTGACCCCTTCTCTTCCATAAACGGCACAGTCTTTTAAATCGCGCCCCAATGCTTCGGCTACCACCTCTCCCATGCGCAAAGCCGTTCCCGACGGCGCATCGATTTTATGGCGGTGATGGGCCTCGATAATCTCTATGTCCGTATAGGTTCCCATGACTTTCGCGGTCATTTCCAGTAATTTGAGCGATAAATTGACACCGACACTCATGTTCGGGGCCAATACCACAGGAATATGCTCAGATGCCGATTTAATCAGATTTTTTTGCGCATCATTAAAACCGGTCGTGCCGATCACAATACCTTTACCGGCACTTTGACAAATTTCAATGTAGCGTAATGTTGATTCCGGACGGGTAAAGTCAATCAAGATATCAAAATGCTCGGTCACAGAAGCCAGATCATCGGTCACCTGAACGGCCAAAGGACTTAAACCGGCCAATTCACCGGCATCTTTGCCAATTGATAAACTCTCAGGACGGGATAAAGCCGCAGTTAATTCAGCCGAACCGGACAACGCAGCGGCTTTGATCAAGCATAGGCCCATCCGGCCCGAGACACCCACAATTGCAACGCGGACCATAAATCTAACCTGTCAGTTTTTCGAAAAAGCTTTTTACACCGTCCAGCCAGGAATGTTCCTGCGGACTATGATGCTTACCACCACCCACCAAGGATTGCCCCAATTGTTCGATCATGTCTCTTTGGTCTTTGGTTAAATGAATCGGCGTTTCAATAATGACCCGGCAAAGCAAGTCACCTACCGCACCACCTCTAACCGGCTTGACGCCTTTGCCTCTCAACCTGAATAATTTTCCGGTTTGTGTCTCCGCCGGAATTTTAAGTTTAACCTTACCATCCAGTGTAGGGACTTCAAGCTCTCCGCCTAAACAAGCCGTAGGAAAACTAATAGGCACTTCACAATACAAGTTGGCACCATCTCGAGTGAATATCGCATGGTCTCTGACATTGATCTGAACATATAAATCGCCGGAAGGTCCGCCATTGAGTCCAGCCTCACCTTCCCCGCTCAACCTGATCCGGTCACCAATATCGACACCGGCTGGCACCTTGACCGATAGGGTTTTAGTATCCTGGACACGACCCTGACCATGACATTTGCGGCAAGGATCTTTAATCTGCTTGCCGGAACCGTGACAGGTAGGACATGTTTGCTGCACGGAAAAAAAGCCCTGCTGCATCCTCACCTGGCCATGGCCATGACAGGTGGAACAAGTAACCGGAGAGCTGCCTTTTTTAGCGCCCGTACCATCACATTCGTTACACACCACTAAGACAGGCACTCTGATTTTTGCTTCAGTGCCCCCGACGGCTTCTTCCAGACTTAATTCAAGGTTATAACGTAAATCAGCACCGCGCTGAACGCCGCTACGCTGACGTCCTCCGCCAAAAATATCCCCGAATACATCACTGAACACGTCACTGAAACTTTCGCCGGTAAATCCTCCCGATCTTCCGCCCATTGATCCGTCGACACCGGCATGTCCGAACTGATCGTAAGCTGAGCGCTTTTTCGGGTCCGACAATACCTCGTAGGCTTCCTTGATTTGCTTGAATTTCGCCTCGGATTCTTCAGGATTTTCTTTATTTCTATCCGGGTGAAATTTCATCGCTTTGCTGCGATAACTCTTCTTTATCTCGGCATCACTGGCGTTTCTATCGACACCGAGGAGCTTGTAATAATCTTCTTTTGCCATGTTAGTCTGTTCAATCCACTTCTAAAGTCACATTAGAAGATATAGCATTGCTGCAAATTATGAATACCCGCGCTCATTAGAGAGCTTGGAATTAAGCTTTTATACCCATCGTAGCTCGAAGTTCGGCACGGGGTGCCCGTCAAAGGACGCCGTAAATACATCCCTATAGACTCTATGCCAGCATCCATGCTGACAAAGCCTTTGCCGAACAACCCGTTGCCTCCTTTGGCACTGCCGAATTTGAAGTGCGAAAGGTATAAATAAAAGGTTTTCGCTTGTCAATCTCCGAAATCCAGGCAAACGCATCATCAAAACCTGAATTGATCCCGCACAACCTATTAGGAAAATGCCGAACCCGCTAAACAAACGTCACAGCCAGAAATCACAAAGGCACAAAGTCAATCACAACTTTGTGCCCTATGACTGCGTCAAAAAGCCGCACTATGAACCTTACAGGGCCATCTGTCCAACTTTTTGTCGGCGTGATGGCTCCATAAACTATTTTTTATCGTCTTCTTTAACTTCCTCAAACTCAGCATCGACCACCCCGTCATCCGCTGCCGATGAACTTGATCCGGAACTTTGTCCTTCGGCTTTGGTTTCAGATTCAGCTTTTTGAGCATAAACGCGCTCGGCCAGCTTACCGGAGAGTTCAGTCAGCGCATTAGTTTTAGCTTCAATGACGTCAATATCGCTACCTTTAATCGCATCCTTCAAATCTTTAATGGCGGACTCAATCGCTGACTTCTCTGAAGACTCAACTTGACCCTCCAATTCCTTCAAGGATTTTTCTGTCGCATGAACCATACCTTCGGCGTGATTGCGGACGCCTACGAGTTTGGCAATTTTGCGGTCTTCGTCTGCATGAGCTTCTGCATCTTTGATCATACGCTGCACTTCATCTTCGCCAAGACCACTGGAGGCTTTGATGACGATAGATTGTTTTTTACCCGTCGCTTTGTCTTTGGCCGAAACATTCAAGATACCGTTTGCATCAATATCGAACGCCACTTCAATTTGCGGCACACCGCGCGGTGCAAGTGGAATATCGGACAAATCAAACCGGCCCAACGATTTGTTGCCGCTGGCCACTTCGCGTTCGCCTTGCAACACATGAACAGTAACGGCCGTCTGGTTATCTTCTGCTGTCGAGAAAACCTGTGAGGCATTGGTTGGTATCGTTGTGTTTTTTTCAATCAGTTTGGTCATGACGCCGCCCATCGTTTCTATACCCAACGATAATGGCGTTACGTCCAGTAACAATACGTCCTTAACTTCCCCGCCTAACACACCCGCCTGTATCGCAGCACCTAAGGCAACGGCTTCATCCGGATTGACGTCTTTACGAGGCTCTCTGCCGAACAAGGATTTAACAAAATCCTGTACACGCGGCATACGGGATTGACCGCCAACAAGAATGACATCGTTGATGTCGGACGCCGACAGTCCCGCATCTTTAATTGCCATCAAACAAGGCGCTTTGGTTCTTTCAACCAGATCTTCAACCAGAGACTCCAGTTTTGCACGCGTCAACTTGACATTCAAATGCTTGGGCCCCGATGCATCCGCGGTGACATAAGGCAGATTGATGTCGGTTTGTTGCGTTGAAGACAATTCGATTTTTGCTTTTTCTGCCGCTTCTTTCAAACGCTGTAATGCAAGAGGATCATTATGCAAATCAATACCGGAATCTTTTTTAAATTCATCCGCCAGGAAATCAATGATTCGCAAATCAAAGTCTTCACCACCGAGGAAGGTATCACCATTGGTGGATAACACTTCAAACTGATGCTCACCTTCGATTTCAGCTATTTCAATAATTGAAATATCAAAAGTACCGCCACCCAGGTCATAGACAGCAATTTTCATGTCACCTTTGGGCTTATCCATACCGAACGCCAAAGCTGCCGCTGTGGGTTCGTTAATGATCCGTTTGACATCCAAACCCGCAATACGTCCGGCATCTTTTGTGGCCTGTCTTTGCGAATCATTAAAATAAGCGGGGACAGTAATGACCGCTTCTTTGACTTCTTCGCCCAGATAAGCCTCCGCATCTTTTTTAAGCTTCATCAAAATCCGTGATGAAATTTCCGGAGCAGCCATTTTCTTGCCATGGCACTCTACCCACGCATCACCATTATCAGCCGGTATGATTTTATAAGGCACCATTTTGATGTCTTTTTGTACTACATCATCTTTAAAGCGTCTACCGATCAAGCGTTTGATTGCAAACAAGGTATTTTCAGGATTGGTTACTGCCTGGCGCTTGGCAGATTGCCCGACCAGAACTTCACCGTCTTTGGTAAACGCGATGATAGAAGGCGTCGTTCTTGCACCCTCGCTATTTTCAATCACGCGCGCCGTTCCGTTTTCCAGCACTGCCACGCACGAGTTAGTGGTTCCTAAATCTATGCCAATAATTTTAGCCATTGAATTCTCCAGACTTGATATGAGATTGTTTAAGTTAGTTGTTATATAAGGGCTGTTTTGTTATCTTCAAGCCTGCTCATCTATTTTAGGCGTATTTTCAGGTGGCTTTTCTTCCGCCTTTGCAACCACAACCATAGCGGGCCGTAATAAGCGGCCGTTTAATACATAGCCTTTTTGAAATACGTTCAAAACGGAATTAGGTTCCGCATCTGCCGAAGGCTGCATAGCCATTGCCTGGTGTAATTCTGGATTGAAGGGCTGACCTATCGGATTGACGACTTCAATATTGAATTTTGTAAAAACAGATTCGAACTGTTTAATCGTTAATTCGCTGCCTTCACGGAATTTTTGGACTTCGGGACTCTCGCCACTCGCAGCCTGCAAGCCAAGTTCAAGACTATCCAGCACGGCTAATAATTCTTTTGCAAAACTTTCCAGCGCATACTTATGCGCGCTTTCCAAATCCTTTTGAATACGTTTTTTCAGATTTTCCATTTCTGCCTGAAGGCGCATAGCCCTGTCCCAATTTTCAGCGGCTTTTTGTTCGGCCTGTTCCAGCTTTTTCTGCAGCTCTGCCGATAAATCCTCCTGGACTTCAGGCGGCTGTACGGCAACTTCTTCGGTTGGCGGCTCCTGAATTTCGGGTGTGACTTCAGCCTCAATTTTTAGTTCTTCTTCTTTCGCTGCCTCTGGCAACTCCTGCTCGTTACTCATTATCTAAAACTCCGGTTTATATTTTGGTGTCACGCTTATGCAAACTGTCAATTAAGCGTAATCATGGGGCCAATGTTTTCGGATTCAAGGCTGCACCCAATAATTTTGCCGTCAGATCAACAAATGGAATCACTTTTTCATAAGCCATGCGCGTAGGACCGATAACCGCTAATACCCCCACCACTTCATCGTCTATCGAGTAAGAGGACGTCACCAAGCTGCATTGATTAAAAGGTTGATAGCCCGATTCCTCGCCGATAAATATTTGGACACCTTCGGCATTTAGGCATTGATCGAGCAGATGAATCACACTGTGTTTTTGGCTAAACGCATCAAAAAGCTGTTTAAGACGATCAATATCCGACAATTCGGAAAAGCCCATCAAATTGGTCTCACCGCTTATCACGCAATCTTCAGAATTCTCGTCCTGGTCTAGTGCCAATTTAGCCATTTGCACGACATCCAGCATTTCCTGATTCATCCGTTCCTGAGCGACTTTCAACTCCTCAATCACCGCTTTTTTTACTGCAGCCAAACTACGTCCGGAGTACACAGTGTTGATGTAATTGGCTATTTGCTGCAATTCCGAGGGAGAAAACTCGCGGGAGGTATGGATTATTTTGTTGTGAACCTCTTGTTCATTCGTTACCAAAATAACCAGTACACGGGTATTCGATAAAGGCAGAAATTCAATATGCCGCAAACTAACCAGTTCTCTTTTAGGCAACGTCACAACGCCGGTCATTCGGGTCAAATCGGACAGCAACTTTGACGCAACGCCAATCGATTGATTGATATCGTTTTTTGCAACCAAACTGCTTTGAATAAGATTGAGTTCACTGATTTCTAGCGGCTTCACGGTCAACAAGGAATCAACAAACAAGCGGTAGCCGCTGACGGTTGGTACTCGCCCAGCTGAGGTGTGCGGCGAATGAATAAGACCAAGATCTTCCAGATCGGCCATCACATTCCTGATGGTCGCGGGACTTAAATTAAGCGCCGGATCTTTGGACAATACTCTTGACCCCACCGGTTGACCATCATGGATATACCGTTCAATCAAGGATTTTAGTAACAGTAAAGATCTTTCGTTTAAAGCCTGACCTTTTTTCTCAACCATCTATTCGCTCCGATGTTAGCACTCTATAAAGCAGAGTGCTAACAAAAAATTATCAGCAAACCCTTTACTTGTCAACTCAATAAATTAACAAAAACATTCGCTTAGCGAAGCTTAATGGATAAATCAAATATTATTTTTGGTTTTAACCAAACAAGAAGACATATTTTGTATAATCTCGCAGTAACCCTACATCAATTTTTACAAACAGATGCTTAAAGTACCTGTACATTAACACTCTGCATTGAGTTAATTCGATTTTTCCGTAAAACGGCCAAAAAATGCAGGATTTCCATTTAGCTCTAAAACTGACTGAAACCAGTCTTTAAAATCCATTCAATCGATAAATCCAATTGTTTGGCCAAAACAACTTATAAGTGATTCGGCAAACCGGAGATCAATGCATACGCTGTTCAAAAAGATTGGCATTATTGGTAAATCAAGTGACCCGGGTATTGCTGAAACCTTAACCCTGCTTTTTCAATTTTTGCAGCGGTGCCAATACAAGGTCTTTGTTGATACGCAAAGTGCCGGATTTATTGACGAATCCGATGTCAATACCTGTGCCGCCGAAGAAATGGGCCTGCATTGTGATCTGGTTATCGCCGCAGGCGGTGACGGGACTTTTTTATCAGCGGCCCGCGCCATTGCGCCTTTCAACATTCCACTGATTGGCGTTAATTTAGGCCGACTGGGGTTTTTGGTGGATATTTCTCCCGATGTGCTTCTGGTTAAGCTCAACCAAATTCTCAACGGTGCATTCCGGGAAGAAAAACGCTTTTTACTGCACACCAAAATCATCCGGGACAATGCGATCATTCATGAGCAAACCGCTGTCAACGAAGTGGTTATCCACCGCTGGATTACGCCGAGCATGATTGAGATTGTTACCCATATTGACGGTGTTTTTCTTAATTCACAGCGCTCCGATGGCCTAATCGTCTCAACGCCGACCGGATCGACCGCCTATTCATTATCGGCCGGAGGTCCGATCCTGCATCCTTCGCTGAATGCATTGGTCTTGGTTCCGCTTAATCCGCATACCCTGACAAACCGCCCAATAGTCATCGACGATTCCGCTCATATTGAAATCAGCTTTTGCCAGACCAAGCAAATCAATGCTTTGGTCACTTGTGATCACCTGGAAATCCCTGATGTATTGATCAGCGATAAAATTTTAATCAACAAAGACCCAAAACCGATTAGAATTCTGCATCCCGAAGGACATGATTTTTATCATATACTCAGAAAAAAACTTAACTGGAGCAGCAGTTAACTCAAACCCATGCTATTAAATCTCACAATCAATGATTTGGCCGTGGTTCAATCGCTTGATCTGGCGCTTGAAAAAGGCATGTCGGTACTGACCGGCGAAACGGGGGCCGGAAAATCCATTTTGCTGACCGCGTTAGGACTTGCTTTGGGCGATAGAGCCGATTCGGGCTATATCCGGCCGCATTCAAAACGGGCGGAAATTAATCTGGAATTCGACTTATCCGATGCGCCCTTAGCCAAAACCTGGCTGGAAGACAATGAACTGGACCATGAGAATCAGTGTTTGATTCGCCGGGTGATCAGTCAGGATGGGCGTTCAAAAGCCTTTATCAACGACCGCCCCGTGACCTTGCAATCACTGCAAGATCTGAGCGAGAAACTGGTCGAAATTCACGGCCAACACGCCCATCTGACTTTGCTACACAACGACGAGCAACGCCGCCTGTTAGATGACTTTGCTCAAAACCAGGGCTTACTCGAACAGCTTCAGGCCTGCCATCAGAAATGGCTTAACACCAATAAATCACTCAAAGCGTTATTGAAAGCCAATTCGGATAAAGCCGAACGCGAAGAATTACTGAAATTCCAGATAGAAGAGTTACAGCAACTGGATCTGGTTCATTTCAATTACACGGAGTTGACGGAAGAACACAGCCAACTGGCGCACTTAGGTGAGATTTTAACTGTCGGACACCAGCAACTCGATGTGCTGTACGAAAACGACGAAATGTCGATTATCCGCCTGCTAGGGCATTCCATCAATGCGTTAACGGAGCTCAGCCGTTTTGCTCCGGCGCTTGAAAGCGTAAACACCCTCCTTTCTGAAGCGCACATTCAGATTGAAGAAGCATCTCAACAATTACGCAGATACATGGACAGCCTGGAAGCCGATCCTAAGCGGCTATCCTGGCTGGATAATCAAATCGGCATCATTCAGAGTCTAAGCCGAAAACACCAGGTAACACCCGAGCAATTACCCGAACTGGCGGTAAGGCTTGAAGAAGAATTGGCTAATCTGACGCACAGCAGTGAACGCATTGAAGAACTGAGTGCCGCATCCGAAGCATTACTGACCGATTACCGCAAATTGGCTGACCAGTTAAGCGAGGCACGCAGAGAAGGCGCGCTCAAACTGCAAACTCAAATCTCGACGATGATTAAAGAACTGGGCATGCCGCAAGGTGATTTTATGGTTAATATTTCGCCGCTTGAAGAAGAAACACCTCGCCAACTGGGTCTTGATAAGGTCGAGTTTATGGTTAGCGCAAACCCGGGATTACCCCCAAAACCCTTGGCCAAAGTGGCATCCGGGGGTGAATTATCAAGAATCAGCCTGGCCATCCAGGTGACGACGAGTAACGACAAATCGACACCCACTATGATATTCGACGAAGTTGACTCCGGCATTGGCGGCGGCATAGCAGAAATCGTCGGACAAAAACTGCGGCGCTTGAGCCATAACAGGCAGGTCATCTGCGTCACTCATTTACCGCAGGTTGCAGCTCAGGCCCATCATCATCTGTTTGTTGCCAAAAATAACCAGTCCGAAATGACGTCTTCTACCGTGTCACAACTTGATGAACAGCAACAAATAGAAGAAATCGCCCGGATGCTGGGGGGCGTCAACATCACAGAAAACACGCTTGCACATGCCAGGGAAATGCTGATGACCGGAAAAACGGAAAATCAATGACCTGACCAACCGCCAATCTTCCCATTTTCGATAAACTGACTGCTCATTAAAGCATTACCATTATGAAAACAAACCTCACTGTAAGCGCCGTTCAGCAGCCCTGCGATGCAGACAAACAGACCAATTTAAATTTATCCATTGCCAAGATTCACGAAGCCAAAAGCCTGGGCGCCGACCTGGTGGTTTTGCCTGAATTACATTTGGGGCCTTATTTCTGCCAAAGCGAAGATTACCAGTTATTCGCCACTGCAGAATCTATTCCCGGACCTACCACGGCTGTTCTTTCGGACGTAGCAAAAGAACTGGATGTGGTGATTGTTTCAACCATTTTTGAAAAACGGGCACCGGGGCTTTATCACAATACCGCTGTCATTTTCGATAAAGACGGCAGCATCGCCGGAAAATATCGAAAAATGCACATTCCGGATGACCCGGGATTTTACGAAAAATACTATTTCACTCCGGGCGACATCGGCTTTAAACCGATTGAAACATCCGTAGGCAAGCTGGGCGTCATGGTCTGCTGGGATCAGTGGTTTCCCGAAGGTGCCAGACTGATGGCCTTGGCGGGAGCCGAGTTATTGATTTACCCAACGGCAATTGGCTGGGATCCCGACGATACTGACGCTGAGAAAAAACGGCAACTGGACGCATGGATTACCATTCAGAGAGCGCATGCCGTTGCCAATGGCATTCCCGTTATCGCTTGCAATCGTATCGGTTTCGAACAATCGCCGATTGACAGTAATACCGGCATTGATTTTTGGGGTAACAGCTTCATTAGCGGCCCTCAAGGAGAGGTGTTGGTCAGCGCCAATGCAACGGAACAAAAGATACTCATGTGTGAAATAGACAAGGCCCGAAACGAAAAAGTAAGGCAAATTTGGCCTTACTTGAGAGATAGGCGTATTGATGAGTACGGAGATATCACTAAAAGATTTATAGATTAATCTAAACACATTGAATCCGGGCTTATTCGAATCATAAACCCGGTCCATTATTCCTTAACTGATTTTAGCCAGTGACAAAAACCTCAGTCACTGCACAGATCATCTTTTCAAGTCGATTAATGCTTCGAACATTAATAGCTTCCTGGATTTATCCGACTGAGACATTTAAATTGCCTTGAACATAACCGATTCATTTTTGATGCAATTAATCATCGGGATATTAAAAACCCTATCCTAAACTTGAATGGGGTTTACCTACTAACCTTTGAATACAATCAATAGTCTATTGAGCAACGAAATTTTGTTAATCCGGATTCTTTAAACTTCGAATTCAGACCGATCGCGCCCGCTATCCAGGAGTGTTTGCAACCATCTTGGCGTTACGCCTCTTCCTGTCCAGGTTTTGCTGGGATCCTGTGGATGCCGGTATTTAATAGGCACTTTCAATCCCTTACGGGTCAGTTTTTTATCGTTTTCTATTATTTCGACACTGACATCAATGGCAGCGGCCAATTCTTTAATTTGAGCAATAACGTCTTTACGCTTATTAGCTAATTTTGTTTTTAAAGCTTTTTCTGCGTTGAGTATAACCTCTTGCAATTCATTTTCAGAAAGTTCCTGATACTCAGTCATTAGTATTTCTCACCTTAAATTTCTAAACATAACAATATTATTTGATAAACCATCAATTATCTTAAACGGTTATCGACGGTTGATCATATCAAATACGGACGCATTATCCAAACATGTTCAATTAAAATTAAGACTGAATCGATATATTCTTCGACTACTTATTTAGAAATTTAAATTATCATGCTCTAAAAAAATTGCTAGGCTTAAAACAAAAAATTGATGTTAACAAAATAGTTTTACCTGGTTTTTACGGTGAAATTTAATTTGTGATAAATCTTGCCTTGCTGATCTATCAACCTGACCGACCAACTTCCCTCCGCCGCAGGAGTAAACAGCTTACTGGTAGAAACTCGCCAATGATCCTGTTTGACCAGCAAAGGAGTTCTTAATTTTTCTTTTCCATCGTGCAGCCATTGATGGTAAAGCTTTAAGCCTTTCATATTGACCAGTTCGGTATAATAGAAAATACCAGTGGCTTTACTTTTAGCCACTCTTATCGGAGAGACCACTTCATCCATGGGTTGATTATCGTGAATACCTGAAGTTAATAAAGCCCGCGCAACTTTATACTGTTTTTGAGAAGACGGGGCTGACGCCCTACTTTCAACCTGTGACTCTGAATTTTGATTTGCTGGGGACATATTAACTGGAGGGCTTATATCTGCCGCCTTATCTTGATCAAGCATACCCTTTTCAGCTTCAGACTTTGGCATCTCGCCATCAGTATCCCCTGAAAACGCGGATTCAGTTTTTACACCTTCACGCTCATTATTTTCCGGTTGACTGTTATCCAGATAAAGATAAGGTAAAACGATTAACAGTAAAATTAAAGACGATACAGTCAATATACGTTTAATGTTCCATTCTGTTATCTGAATTTCATCATTAAGCTGATATGTATCTCTACCGGCTTTATTAGGATGATTTATTTTTATGATTATTTTCTTTTGCTCTGCCATAACACCGCTCCTACCCATTACCTTTAGAGATTTGGCAACAGCCAACCCCTCCATTTTCTCTCAATATACCATCTATTCGTTAATACTCATATTGACCAAAATACAACGCTTATAAGCAAAACAATTGAATTATCAATAACCATGCATCCTAATAATCTCTCTATTTCTGATCCAGCGTTATAGCGTCGAAAAAATACTGTTTAGTACAACTCATTCTTCAACTCAAACATACTGACCGGCTATAAACAAATCTGCCTTTGAAATTCACTACTCTGTAAATAAATTTTCTGGACACTTAAAAATTAGCTTATATAAATAAGGTGAAATCTCTAAAAGATCGGCCAAAACCGGCCATCTTAACCTATTGTATTTTACAATCGACATTCAGTTAGGATCAGGATGATTTTAAAATCAAAAATACGCTAATCCATTCACTTGAAGCTGTAACTTTTTTCATCCGTTTATGGATTTTAACGTTTGTTAATATAACATTTTCGACCTAAGATAGGCCCAACTGCTAAAGAATTAACGGAATACACCAATGAGCGACCTCCTTAAACTGTTTCGAGAATCTTCATCCCTGTACGGCAGCAATGCCAATTTTATAGAAGAGTTGTATGAGCAATACCTTCAGGACCCGGACTCAATCGAAGATAGCTGGAAACAAAAGTTCGGCCATATTCGAAGCGACTCTATCCAGGAAACAGCACATAGCCCAATCATCGAACGCTTCGCCTCATTAGCCCAGCAATCTCAGGGCCGTCTAGCCAAATTACAAGGCTTTACGGAGCAGAGTGTCAAAAAGCAATCGGCGGTCGCACGCCTGATCAATCACTATCGGGTTCGTGGTCATCAGATTGCAACGAATAATCCGTTACACACTACAACGCCTTATTTTCCTGATTTGGATCCTGCCTACTATGGCTTGACTGAGCTGGACATGGACACCTTGTTCGACACAGGAACACTGTACGGCGTTGACCGACTCCCTTTAAGAGATATTATTTCCACACTGAAGGAAATTTACTGCGGCAATATCGGAACGGAGTACATGCATATTGTCGACACCGATATGAAGCGCTGGATTAAAAACCGGCTGGAAGGCGCCAAGATTCACCATAAACTGTCGCCCGATGAACAAATGTCGACACTGCTATTTCTGACCGCTGCAGAAGGCATAGAAAAATACCTGCACAACACCTTTGTCGGCCAAAAACGCTTCTCTCTGGAAGGAGGCGAATCATTGATTCCAATCCTGGACAACATCCTCCAACGCGCGGGTGAGAAGCAAACGAAGGAGGTTGTCATAGGAATGGCGCATCGCGGCCGATTGAATGTCCTGGTCAACATTCTCGGAAAGAATCCATCCAAGTTGTTTGAGGAATTCAAAGGCATACATATTCCCGCACCCGGCATGAATTCCGGTGACGTTAAATATCACATGGGCTTTTCTTCCGACATAGTCACACCTGGTGGACCGATTCATGTGACGCTGGCATTCAATCCTTCGCATCTGGAGATTATCAATCCTGTAGTGGAAGGATCGGTCAGAGCAAGACAAGACAGAGACCCCAGAACTGACAGCCACAACACTATTTTACCGATTCTGATTCATGGCGATGCCGCGTTCGCAGGACAAGGCGTGGTGATGGAAACACTCAACATGGCAGGAACGCGCGGCTTTTCAACAGGCGGAACCGTTCATATCGTAGTTAATAACCAAATTGGTTTTACCACCAGCAATCCGGCCGACGCCAGATCCACGCTTTATTGTACCGACGTGGCCAATATGGTTCAGATTCCTGTTTTCCATGTCAACGGCGATGATCCAGAAGCGGTTTTATTTGTCGCAAAAATGGCGCTGGATTTTCGCATGACGTTTAACAAGGATGTGGTGATCGACCTCATTTGTTACCGCCGACTAGGCCATAACGAAGCGGACGAACCGGCGACGACCCAGCCGCTGATGTACAAATACATCAGGAACCGGCCAACGACACGCCATATATTTGCCAATAAGCTGATTGAAGACGGCGTAATTTCCAAAGAAGATGCCACTCGAATTGAACAAGACTATGTCCGGAAACTCGAATCGGGCCAAGTCGTATCCAGACCGATTGCCAATGAAAAAGTCTATTCTTATTCGGCCATATGGGATAAATACCTGAATAAAAAATGGACACAAGCCTGCAAAACTGCGGTCTCTCTGGATGTGATACGTTTTTGCAATAAACAATTGCAACTGTTGCCCACCGGTTTTGAATTGCACCCTCGGGTTGGCAAGATAATGGACAGCCGAAGAAAAATGGCCGCAGGCGCGCTCCCGTTAGACTGGGGATTTGCCGAGAATATGGCTTATGCAACGCTGGCCATGGAAAAATACAATGTCAGATTAACAGGACAGGATGTGGGTCGGGGCACGTTTTTCCACCGCCATGCCGTTCTTCACAATCAAATCGACGGCTGCACTTATCAGCCCCTCAGCCATCTGGATCCCGATCAGGGCCGTGTTCAGATTTATGACTCTTTGCTTTCAGAAGAGGCGGTATTGGGCTTCGAATACGGTTACAGTTCAACCACCCCCGACTGTCTGGTCATTTGGGAAGCACAATTTGGTGATTTCGCGAACGGTGCGCAAGTGGTAATTGATCAGTTCATTACCTCCGGAGAAACCAAGTGGGGCCGCCTCAGCGGTCTGGTCATGTTGTTGCCCCATGGGTACGAAGGCCAAGGCCCGGAGCATTCATCCGCTCGACTTGAACGGTATATGCAGCTGTGTGCCGAACATAATATCCAGGTTTGCACGCCAACAACACCGGCTCAAATCTTCCACCTGTTACGCCGCCAGATGATCAGAACCTACCGCAAACCCCTGATCATTATGAGCCCTAAAAGTCTTTTGAGACACAAGCTGGCCGTATCTTCACTTGAGGATCTGACCAAAGGTAAATTCCAGACCATCATCAGCGAAACTGATTCGATAAACCCGAAAAATGTAAAGCGAATGGTGCTCTGTGCAGGAAAAGTTTATTTCGATTTACTGGAAACCCGTCGAGAAACTGATGTTGAGGATGTCGCGATTGTCCGCATCGAACAACTTTATCCTTTTCCTGACAAACGCTTTAAAGACGAAATCGCTAAATATCCAAACCTTGAACTGATGATTTGGTGCCAGGAAGAACCCAAAAACCAAGGCGCCTGGTATCAAATCAGACATCATTTCGTCGATACGCTTGCTACTCAAATCAACTTGCAATATGCTGGCAGAGCGGCCTCCGCTTCGCCGGCCGTTGGTAATTTTAAAAAGCATCTCGAACAACAAAAACAAGTCGTAGAATCCGCTTTATTCGGTAACTACAAAGGAAAATAACATGACCATTGAAGTACGCGTTCCCGCTCTTCCGGAATCAGTTGCCGATGCAACGCTTATAAACTGGCACAAAAAACCCGGTGATTGGGTCAATAAAAATGAAAACCTTGTTGATCTTGAGACAGATAAAGTCATTCTTGAAGTACCCTCACCCAACTCAGGAATCCTGAGTCAGATTGTCAAAGAAGATGGTGCTCTCGTTTACAGTAACGATGTCCTGGCAATACTGGACACTGAAGCTTCTGCAACCGCATCAGCCACTAGCCCTGCTGAAAACAAAGCCGAAGCCGTTGTTGCTGCTCCGGCATCTTCGGCAAGCGTTGAAAAGACGGTTGAACAACCTGCATCAACAGCCGCCCAATCTTTGGAGGCTCATTTGAGCCCTGCCGTTCGCCGCTTGATCGTCGAGAAAAACATTGATCCAGCACAAATCAAAGGTTCAGGCAAACATGGCCGACTGACTAAGAACGACGTTATTGAATATTTGAGTGATGAACCGCCTGTAGAGCAACGACCTATCCCGATAAGCCCTATTGAACCTGAAAAACCCATCGCACCGATCGAAGTGAAAACGGTAGCCGCTGCCGGCATTCGTCCCGAACAACGGGTACCAATGACCCGGCTAAGGGCAAAAATTGCCGAACGCTTATTGCAGGCTCAACAAAACGCCGCCATGTTAACCACTTTTAATGAGGTTAACATGCATAACGTTATGGAGCTTAGAAACCAATACAAAGGCCGTTTCGAAGACAAACATAAAATCAAGCTGGGGTTTATGTCATTTTTTGTTAAAGCCTCTATTGAAGCCTTGAAAAAGTTTCCAGCGGTGAACGCCTCAATCGACGGAAACGACATCATTTATCATGGCTATTATGACATCGGTATTGCTGTCTCAACCCCTCGAGGCTTGATCGTCCCTGTTTTGCGCGATGCGGATCAACTGGATTTTGCCGGCATTGAAAAAAGCATTGCCGATTACGGCAAAAAAGCCAAAGAAGGCAACATCAGCGTGGATGACCTCACGGGAGGCACTTTTACTATTACCAATGGCGGCATCTTTGGATCAATGCTCTCAACGCCCATCCTAAATCCGCCTCAATGCGCGATTTTAGGTATGCATGCTATAAAAGAGCGGCCAGTCGTTGAAAATGGTGAAATAGTGATCCGCCCCATCATGTATCTGGCCTTGTCCTACGATCATCGACTCGTCGACGGTCGTGAAGCAGTGCAATTCCTGGCTACTATCAAAGAATGTCTAGAATCGCCTGCTCATCTGCTTCTAAATATTTAAACGGTATATTGCCATGTCAAAATATGAATCAACGTACGATGTTATAGTATTGGGCGCCGGTCCTGCTGGTTATGTGGCAGCCATTAGAGCGGCACAATTGGGCTTAAAAACAGCTTGCGTTGATAACTGGATGAGCCCTGACGGTAAAACCAGTTTGGGCGGAACTTACATAAACGCAGGCTGTATTTCATCAATGGCACTTTTGGAATCTGCCAAAATCTACCATCAAATTCGCCATGACATCAAAGACCACGGAATATCCGTAGATAATATCAGCCTGGATGTTCCTAAAATGATTGCTCGCAAAGACAAAAAAGTCGACATGCTCAGCAAGCAAATCAAGCAGGTTTTTGCTGATAACGGCATTGATTTTATTCATGGATCAGGCAAACTGCTGACCGCCCGGCAAGTATCGGCGACGCCTCCTAATGGAGGTAAACCGATTATTCTTAATGCGAAAAATGTGATCCTGGCGACCGGGTCTTCACCTATTGAACTTAGCTGCGCCCCTATCGACAACGAAGTCATCATCGATTCGACTGCAGCGCTGAGCCTGCAAACCGTTCCAAAAAAGCTAGGCATCATAGGTGCCGGCATCATTGGCCTTGAAATTGGCGGAATCTGGAATAAATTGGGCTCAGACGTCACCCTGCTGGAAGCCCAGGAAATATTCCTGCATGTAACCGATCAACAAATATCACTGGAAGCCTACAAAATTTATTCTAATCAAGGTTTAGATCTAAGAATGGGCACCCGGGTTGTTTCTGCAAAACGATCCAGAGACAAAGTTATCGTCGAATATCAGGATCAAGAGGGTAATCACACCTTGAAACTGGATAAACTGATTGTCGCTTCCGGACGAAAACCCAATTCCGAAAATATTGCTGCACCTGAAGCGGAACTGGTTTTAGATGAAAATGGTTACATTCATGTCGATGAAAAATGCTGCACCACGGTTCCAGGTGTCTATGCAATAGGCGATTTGACCTTACTGGGCCCGATGCTGGCTCACAAGGGACTGGAAGAAGGCGTTTTTGTTGCCGAGCAAATTGCAAACATGGAAACACCTATCAACTACGACATTATCCCGAGTGTTATCTACACGGATCCGGAAATTGCCTGGGTGGGCCATACCGAACAGGCCGTTCAAGCCATGGGTATTAAATACAATACCGGAGTATTCCCGCTGAAAGCCAATGGCAGAGCGGAAGCCATTGACAAAACGGAGGGTTTGGTCAAAATCATTACCAACGCTGAAACCGATATCATCATGGGCGTCCACATCATCGGCATCAATGCATCCGAATTAATCGCAGAAGCTGTTTTGGCAATGGAGTTTTCAGCCAGCTCGGAAGATCTGGCCAGAACGATACATGCCCACCCGACCATTTCCGAGGTCCTCCATGAAGCCGCATTAGCCATTGACAACCGTTCACTGCACTTGCCTTAAGCTAAAACCCAAGCACTAAATACCTGTGATTCTGACCGTTTCACCATGACTACCGGTTGAGGAGAAGCCAATAGCCAGCTCCTCAACCACTTCTTACCCGCCGGTGAGCACCGCACTTCTGAAGCTTCAGACTGTGTTATTTCCATGAGTGACCAACCCCTACAAATCAAACTCAGCCAAAAGGCTCACAATACCTGCGTTCTGGCAGCGCTGATCAGTTTGATGGGAATTATTCTCAGCTTGAGTCCTTTGGGCGCTTATTTTGAAGAAGAATGGGGACTCACCTGGTTATTCCATATAAGAGGCCCTGTTACCCCACCCGAAAAGGTAGTGATTGTCAGCATTGACAAATCCTCTGCAGAAATCTTGCGCTTACCGGATGACCCTGAAAAATGGCCGCGTTCCTATTATGCCCAACTGATCCATAAACTGAATCAGCAAAAGCCCTCGATCATTGGTTTTAATATCATTTTTGAGGACAGCAGGGATGCCGAAAGTGATTTGATGCTTGCTCAAGCGATGAAAGAAGGCCGCAACATTGTGCTGAGCAATTATTTAAAACAAAGCTCACTTTCTTCCATCGGACCTTTAAACCAGTTCAGATACGAAACCATCATTGACCCGATTCCCATCTTGAATCAGGTCGCGTTGGGTACCGCACCCTTTCCTCTCCCCAAATCATCATCGAGCATCAAGCAGTTCTGGGCGTTTAAAAGCAGTGCTGGCGATATCGCCACATTCCCTGTCGCCGTGTTCCAGTATCATTTGCTGAAACAGGCTTACCCGGCAATTTTGGAACTGATCAAAACGACAGCACCGGAACTTTCCGATCAATTTCCTCCTGATTTTGAAGAACTGGTAAACACGCAGGACAATTTTGAAATCCTACAAATCGTCCAATCCCTATTAGGCAAACAGAAATGGACAGATAACGATTCCCAGTCATCATCGGCTATCAAAACTACTCAGAAAAATACCCACCTTCTAAAATCCTGGGCGGCCTTGCTTAACGAAAAGGACAGTCTGTTGCTTAATCATTATGGAAAAGCCGGCACTGTAACCACTATCCCTTTTTATCAGGCATTAGTCAGTGACATACTGAATCCTGACCTGTTTAGCAATAAGATTGTCCTGATCGGTTACTCAGAAAATATCATGGAAGAAAAAAACCGGGGATTTTACACTGTCTATTCTGAACAGGACGGCAGTACGATAAGCCCCATTGAGCTTGCTGCAACGGCAATTGCCAATCTACTCGAGCACAGCTGGCTTAAAGCCCTGCCCGTTGCGTATCAACTGGCTTTGCTGGTTTTATGGAGTACATTCTTAGCGCTGGCCTGCCGACTTTGTTCTTTTTCGGCCTTATTAGCCGTTATTGCATCATCCACCGCCGCTTACCTCAGCTTCGCCAGTTACTGCTTTAACCAGCATTACTTATGGCTGCCTTTATTCATTCCGATTGTGGTTCAAGCGCTTTCAGTCATCCTCACCGCGGCGGTTGGCCATTATTTAGCGGGAAAGCGCGAACACAAAAATATGTTTAACGCATTCAGCCGTTATGTACCGTCAGACATGGTCAATAAAATGGCCGGCCACGGGAGCCTTGACGGCTTAAACAGTCTGGGTGAACTGATCAATGGCGTCTGCATGGCCAGCGACGCCGGGCAATACACAACCTTGTCAGAGTACTTGCCCCCTAAAGCGCTAAGCACGTTGATGAATCATTACTACGGCACTTTATTCCCGGAAGTGCAGCAACACGGCGGCATGATTTCCGACGTGATTGGCGATGCAATGCTGGCAATTTGGGCCAAATCGGGTCATGACGACAAAGCGTTAAGAACCAAGGCCTGTCAAGCCGCTTTGGCCATTCAACAGGCGGTGGACAGGTTTAACAAGGCTCAGCCCCACACCCTTAATACTCGGCTTGGGCTGCATTACGGTGAAATGCACCTGGGCAACGTCGGATCCACAGATCATTTTGAATACCGGGCCGTCGGAGATGTTGTCAATACTGCAACCCGCATAGAAGGACTTAACAAAATTCTGGGAACCCGCATTTTAGTCACAAGCGAGGTTATCTGTGATCTTGATCTTTTTTTAAAGCGGGAACTGGGGCTTTTTATTCTCAAAGGCAAAACCCACCCTGTCTGCGTCTATGAATTAATCGGTTTAAGTTTATCCGGCCTTGGAAATACAGTAGCTAGAGCCAAGCATTTTGAAGAGGCCCTGCATTTATTTCAGTCTTATCAATGGACGCAGGCTCATGATTCATTTTTAGCGATAACCGAAAGGTATCCGGATGATGGGCCTGCTCGTTTTTATTTAAATTACCTCACCCATCAACCCGACCCATCAGACCATCTCATCATTGATTTCAAACAAAAAAGCGTCATCGACTTAGGTAATATTACCACTGCCTTGCATTAGGAAAGTTTATGAACATACAATGAACCTAAGCAAAATATTGTAATAAGGTTCATTTACTTTTTTGCAAATTACTGGGCTGTAAATTCATTTTTTAGACACGCTTTACGCCTCTCTATTTTGCTGCATTTGCATCAATCGTTTATACCGGACCAGTCTCTCCTTGTCATTTGCTGTAATCGACTCCGATTGACTTGAGAGATGGCAGGCTTAAGCGCCTAATTTATTTGCACTCATCTTAAAATGAACAGAATCGCTCAAGGTTACCTTTTATTAGTCCTTCTTGCTTGCCCTTGCATAACCTGGGCGAGTGGGGATTGCGAACAGTGGATCGCTAAACTGGCATCCGGACAGGGAAAGGTTGATATCCAGCATCCGAGTCAAACACAGTGGCTATCAGTTAAACAGGAAGAAATCTTTTGTCCTGGTGATAAAATCCGGACCGGCAAAAGAAGCCGGGCAACACTATTACTGAGTAATCAAACGATTGTCACGCTGGATCAAAATTCTACACTGATTTTTTCGCCGCCTGAAGAGAAAAATATTCCATGGCTTTTAAGGCTGCTCCAGGGTTCCGGATTTTTTAGAAGCCGGCAGACACAACAGCTGAATATCCATACGCCTTTTATCAATGCCGTCCATGAAGGCACAGAATTTCTGGTGGAAGTCGACGCAACCCAAACCCAAATCAGTGTTTTTGACGGACAAGTCGCTGCTCAAAATGAGTTTGGCAAGATTTCCATACGTCAGGGCTTTACGGGACTTGCCTCCGCTAATCTCCCTCCTCAAATTCAAGCCTTAACGATAAAGCCGGAAGATGCCGTGCAATGGTCGCTCTATTATCCGCCCATTATTGACGACTCATCCGATGGCCGTTTTGCCGCTGAGAGCAATTTGATTCCGGCTTTGGAGGCTTATAGACAAGGGCATAGTTTTCAATCTCTTGCCGCTCTTGATGCAGTACCAATTGATCAGCACAATGTCCATTATTTAACCTTCAAAGCCGCCCTACTCCTTACCGTCGGCAGAGTCGATGAAGCCGAGCCTTTAATTGATCAGGCACAACAACTAGAACCGACCAGCAGTGATGCTTTTGCGATAAAAGCTGTTATCGCTGTCGCTAAAAACCAGCAACAACAGGCATTGGAATGGGCCAATCAAGCCGTGACTGCCAATCCGGAATCCTCAATCGCAAAAATCGCCCAATCCTATGCCTATCAATCCTTGTTTAACATTGATGAGGCATTAAAATCGACTCAAGAAGCCGTTAAATTAGCTCCTGATAACGCCTTGGCCTGGGCAAGACTGACAGAATTACACCTCTCGATGAGCGATCAGGATGCGGCTTTTATAGCGGCTAAAAAATCCAATCAACTTAATCCCCAACTGGCCAGAACACACACTCTTTCAGGTTTTGCCAACTTAGCCCGGACCAACATAGAACGGGCAAAAGAAGACTTTGAACAGGCTTTGGCGCTTGACTCGTCGGACCCTTTGGCACGATTAGGACTGGGTTTATCGAAAATCAGGAAAGGTGATATTGAGGAGGGAAAAACCGATCTCGAAACCGCAGTCAATCTGGATCCCAACAATTCCGTTTTGCGCAGTTATCTCGGCAAAGCCTATTACGAATTGAGAAACTCAGACTTTGCGAGTACCGAATTTAAAATTGCGAAAGCAATGGACCCGAAAGATCCTACCCCCTGGTTTTATGATGCGATATTAAAACAAACCACCAACCGGCCGGTTGAAGCGCTTCATGATATGCAACAAGCCATCGAATTGAATGATAATCGGGGTGTGTATCGATCAAAATTATTACTGGACGAGGATGCCGCAGCCAGAACCGCAAATTTGGCGCGCATTTACAATGATCTCGGTTTTGGTAGAACCGCGTTGAAAGAAGCCTGGAAATCGCTGGGTTATGATTCAACCAATCACTCTGCGCACCGTTTTCTTTCTGATGCTTACATTGGCCAGCCGCGCTATAGAACAGCCCGAGCCAGCGAATTATTGCAAGCCCAATTGCTGCAACCGATTAACATCACTCCGGTTCAACCCCAGTTAACCAGTGAAAACATTGGCATTCTAAACAGCTTGGGCCCAGGCAACTTGTCCATGAACGAATATGACCCCATGTACACTTCGAATGGGGCGCACATACTATTAAACGGCGCTTATGGCAGCCACAATACTGTAACTGATAATGCCATACTATCAGGGGTATACAACAACTTATCCGGAAGCTTGGGTCAGTTTCACTACGAAACCGACGGGTTTCGACAAAACGACGGTTACCAGCAGGATATTTACAATGCTTTTCTGCAATATGCCCTATCGTCTGACCTTAGCGTTCAGCTGGAACTGAAGTCGGATGACGTCAGAGCGGGCGATGTCCCGCTTAGAGCAAACGGATTTCATCAGGAAAACCTCAAAAAAACTATTGAACACGACATCATCCGGGGCGGAGGACATTATCGTATAAACCCAACCCAGGATTTAATTGCTTCAGGATTTTATACGACATTAAAAGACGCTGAAACAAATACCAGCCCTATATTTTTTGCTTTAGAGGATAGTGTATCCCGCACAAAGGAACACGGTTATCAAACAGAGTTACAATATATTTTCCATCCTGCAGACTTTGATATCACAGCGGGATTTGGATATATGAATTTAAAAACAGACCAAAAAATTAATACCGAACAATACCTGGATTTTGATGGTACTCGCTTGAGCTTGTGTGGATTTCAAGATCCCGGAGAACCCGATACGCTGTGCACAAATTCAAGTTCACATAGAAATACGGATTACATAAACGGTTATGTGTATTCAAAACAGTATTTATTACCCAATTTAACAACACTCTTGGGCTTTAGTTACGATTCATACGATGATAGCCTCGTTAAAAGAAATCAGTTCAACCCGAAATTTGGAGTAACCTGGAACCCATTGGAGAATTTAACTGTGAGGAGTGCTGTTTTCAGATCTTTAACGCGACCTTTCGCCTCTAACCAAACCATTGAGCCAACCCAAGTGGCTGGATTCAATCAGTTTTTCGACAGCAATAACGGGACAACTGCCTGGCAAGGTGGGTTTGGCCTCGATTATACCCTGTTAAGTTCATTCTTCCTGGGAGGTGAAGTAACTTGGCGCGACGGTAATCAAACTATCATCAATAATAATCAAGTTGAGGATCAAGGCCGAAACGAGGCTTCACATTTAGCCTATTTTTATTGGGCTCCTGTTGAATGGATGGCTCTTCGTTCCGAATACCGCTTTGAAAAATTAAGCAGAGATTATATCGTAGGCCAGGGGGATCCAAGTAATCCCCGTTCTATAGAAACACAACAAGTCCCCCTAAGCCTGAATTTGTTCCATGACAGTGGTTTTTTTACCAAATTAAGTTGGACCCATGTATATCAGAAGATAGCCGAGGTTGCAGAACCTAGTGGAACCATCAAGAATAACGAGAATTTTTGGACTTTTGATGCAGTTGTAGGATATAGATTGCCTAAAAAAATAGGCCTGATTAGTTTAGAAGTAAGAAATGTGCTGGATAACGACTTCAACTTCCAAAGCACTTTTGATGCAAGCGGTCCACAGCTAAGTCCTTTTATTCCTGAGCGACAGTTATTCGGGAAATTAAGTTTGTTTTACTAAGATCAATGTCACTGCTCAACGGAGCGAAAAAGGTAATGCACCCCGAGGTTGCGGTTGGTAATAGCCAATCCAACAGTTCAAGGCCATGGCTTTAATTGTTGGTTGCGAAAAGCACGCAATCCAACCTACACTGAAGAATTGGAAAAAATGAAAAATTGATTTTGGTTTGTAACTATTCAGTATTTTTTGTCGGATTGGCGGAGACAATTGATTTTTCCGGACGCGTGAAGTCATTGCTGTAAGCTCTACTGCAACGTCCTGTTGCAGAGAGCCGGATAAATCAACAGTCTGCACCATTTATCTGGTTCGCTGAATAGTAACTTTGGGTTTAAATAAAAAAAGAGGAAATGGTTGCCATGAAAATAAAAAACATATTTTTTACCTGTTCGATAGCTCTGTTAACGTTAAATTCGTGCAGTTCTTCAGATACTGAAGCACCTATTGTTAATCTACTCAAACAAAACGCAATAGCTACCACAGGAATTGCCTTTGATACGGCAAAGCAGATTACATTGGATACTCTTACAGGGGAAGAAATTGAACCGTGCGGAACAACGGATGACATTTTTGTTTCCAATTCCGATGACAGACAACAAAAAGAAGGTGAACCCCGTAAAAAAAATGATCCCAAAAAATGCGAAACAAAAATCGTTAATGCCGATAATTTGCTTAAAGATGCTATAAAAAGCAGCGAGAAGCCCATAAAAGGAACCATTAGAATTAATGGAGAAGACAAAGAAGCAAGATTTGTAGTTACTGTAACTGCTTTGTACCAGGGCTCTCACTGCACGACCACTTATGCCGCTGGAGCACAAAGAACTAGCTGTATCAATAAAGAAATTCAATGTGCTGCAATCAGGAAGGCAACCAAAAATCCCACATATCCTTGCTAAATCGGATATATTCACAACGAAGGAAATTAATAGTCAATACGCGGATCGAACATAGAGCCCTAACTTCAAAACCTCAAGCAGCATCAAGTCCATGGGGAATGCAGGACAAGGCGTCTTTGT
Source organism: Methylomicrobium sp. (assembly GCA_018333785.1). Lineage (GTDB taxonomy): Bacteria > Pseudomonadota > Gammaproteobacteria > Methylococcales > Methylomonadaceae > Methylicorpusculum. Next base: position 35,640 of record JAGXSU010000109.1, read on the forward strand.
ATCTTTTCAAAACCGCTATGATTTTAGATACTATCCACTTAATAAAACATCTGGCCGTGCATCAAGAACTCCTGAACACTTTACAAAAAATCCCTTTTCTGGCGAGTGTACCGCAGGAATCGCTGGCATCGCTTTCGGCGCATGCCAAAACAACGCACTTTCCTAAAGATGCTTTTATCATTACTGAGGGGGACGATACCCACTCGATGTTCATTCTGCTGAGCGGCAAAGTACGTGTATTTACCAGTGATGATGAAGGCAAGGAAGTCACATTGGCCATTCAGGAAGCCGGAGCTTTTTTCGGAGAATTGGCGTTATTGGGTGATGAACCCCGTTCCGCCTCAGTTGTGACTACCGAGAAATGTCTGTGCGGCATCATTTCCAAATACGATTTCAAACAGTGGTTATTACAAAATCCTGAAATTTGCCTGGCTCTTTTAAGCACACTCTCCGATAAAGTCAGACAACTGACCGACAAAGTCAAACAGCTGGCTTTATCCAATGTTTATGAGCGGACCATACGCGTCTTGAAAGATATGGCGGTTGATGAACAAGGTATTCCTGTCATTCGTGACCGACCCACGCAACAGGAATTAGCCAATATGGTCGGCGCTTCCAGAGAAATGATCAATAAAATCATGAAGGAACTCACCAAAGGCGGCTATGTAGAAATTGATCATAAGTCGCTTAAAATTATAAATAAACTCCCCGCATCCTGGTAAGACTTGATGGGGGTTTTATCTATGTTCCTTCAATTGGCCTGATGCACATTGATTAACTCATAGAAAAAACATTGTCATCATTAATTCAGTTCTTTAAGCTTGCCCACTTTCAAACACAATCGGTTAATCCATGAGCGCAATCATTATTGATGGCAAAAAAATCGCCCTTGAAGTCAGAAAGAGCTGGAAAGAAAGAGTCGATCAACTCAAGCAACGCGGCATACTGCCGGGCCTTGCTGTCATTATCGTCGGCAACAATCCTGCATCACAAGTCTATGTTCGCAACAAAATAAAAGCCTGCCATGAGGTCGGCATTCATTCCGAACTGATTGACATGCCAGAGGATGTCAGCGAAGCGCAGTTGTTGATGACGATAGAGAATTTAAACAAGACGCCGATTATCAATGGCATATTGGTTCAACTACCTTTACCTAAACACATTGATGTCAATAAAGTACTGGAAACCATCAGTGTCGAAAAAGACGTCGATGGCTTTCATCTTTATAATTTAGGCGCCTTGATGTCGGGTAATACCATTTTCCCCCCCTGCACACCCTTCGGTGTCCAATGCTTGCTTGAATATTCGAACATTCCCATTGAAGGGCAAAATGCAGTCATCGTGGGTCGCAGCAATATTGTTGGGAAACCGATGGCAATGATGCTGTTACAAAAAAATGCCACCGTGAGTATTTGCACCTCTAAAACGCGGGACCTTAAACAGTTCACCTCGCTGGCTGACATTCTGGTGGTGGCGACAGGAAAACCCAACCTGATTACATCGGACATGGTCAAACCGGGAGCTGCGGTCATTGATGTCGGGATTAACCGGCTTGAGGACGGTCGCTTGGTCGGTGACGTAGATTTCGAAGGCGTCAAAAAAGTCGCCGGTTACATCACGCCAGTTCCAGGAGGCGTAGGTCCCATGACCATTACGATGCTGGTAGCCAATACCGTCATTGCTGCAGAACAGGCAAACCAAGTCTGAGTTTTAAATTACTTCAAGTACGAGAACAGATGAATCGCAAGGCTGATTAAAATACTGACCACAATCATGGATGTGAACGGTATATATACCCCTTTATTTTCATCTTCTAATCGGATATCCCCGGGCAAGTGGCCAAACCAGCTGATTAATCCCGGGGCATAACTGACCAGAATCCCAAAAATCATTAGAATTCCGCCCATCAGTATTAATCCTAAAAAGAGCGGTTGAATCCACTAAGCAGGCGCTGGCAGGCATTCCGGCGGCTGCAATTGACGCCCCTTGAGGTACTTAACCAGCGCTAAACTCAAGATTCGGTACCAGCGCTGGATCGCGGTCAACTGCTCCGCAGTTGACCGAAGCTCCCTGAAGAACGCGGCAATCTTGCGACAGTGTTGCTCGACTTTTTCAGCTTCGGCGTGCGTGCTGCTGATGGTCAAGCGGTTTTGACCGGCATGACGCGTCTG
>JAGXSU010000110.1 GCA_018333785.1 Methylomicrobium sp.
GGCCATATTGACGCCCAAGGCCCAGCCTACACCACCTGTGGTATGGCGGGCCGATTGCGCAAGATGGCTGAACAAGGCGCCCATGATCAAAGTCGGCGGCAACAGCACCGGTAAAGCTACGGTCAATTCGGCCAACAGCACCGCACCCAAACTATCGCCGATAGCGGTTCTTATCCACCAATATAATCCGTGCGTCGTATAAAGCGCCGAAAGTCCGGCGAGACAGATCACACTCAACGAGAACAGTAAAATCGCCAATAGACGGTCTCCATCGCGATTTCTGCCGTAACGATGATAAAGTGCAGCGCCAATTGACGTACCGGTCAAATAAACGGCCAAAACTGCAGCAAAGCTGTAAACGGTGCCCTCCAGCACTTGAGCCATGACTCTAACCGTTACGACTTCATAGGCGATACCCAGAAAACCGGTGATCAATAAGCGCCAAAATAGCGGCTGGGGTTGTTTATGTGCCTTTTTTGCTTTTGCTTTTTTGGGATGGGGGAATTCGGCTTTTCGAAAGCAAAACAATCCTGCGGACAATGCGACCAAACCGTTGATAATCGCCAATGTAAACAAAGTATGACGGTATCCTAAAAGAGGCATCATGGCATAACTTGCTGCCAGTGTGCCCAAGACCGCACCAGCTGTGTTAACCGAATAAGCCAGCGATGTTTGATGCGGATCTGCCTTGATTTGCGCCAACCAGCGGTCAGCCGCCGGCAGCGTTGCACCCATGGCCAGCGTGGCCGGTAGTAAAGCGAAGAATGGCACGATAAAAGCGATACACCAAAAATGCAGTGAGCTCGGCTCGACACCCAGCCAAGTCCTAGCCCAATCATTGGCGATCGGAACGATGAATGCGCTGAGCAATGCCCAAAAGCCTATGATCACTTCCAGACCGGCATACCATAAAGCAGGACGCCGACTCATGCTGATCCGTTTATCCAACAAAAAAGCACCGGCGGTCAGCCCGCCGAAGAAAGCCGCCACGACCGCCAGCAGAGAGCTGAGTTCGTGTCCCAGTCCCACCGCAAACATGCGCGTCCAGACCAGTTGGTAGCCCAAGCCCGCAACGCCGGATAAAAAAAGCAGAGCGACTGCAATGTATGAAACCATTACTCAGTGATAACGGGTGTATAAAAGGTAAAGCGTTTCGGCGCCTGAAAAGGCGTCGAAACGTTGTTAAATGGAACGTAACGGAACAATAAGTCGGGCATTGATTACGACGCCATGACTTTCCGGCGCGCGAATCCCAATAAAGTCAATGCCGATCCGAACAGCCAAACTGCTGCAGGTACAGGAACTGCGGTAATCGCTTCTTCAAATGACTCATGACCGAATGTGCCGCCCTCATTCAGATGAAAGGCCAAAAAGAATTTATCGGAAGCATTGCCTATAGGTGTCAATGCAGCATTATTGAATCTATCGAACAAAGACAATTCCAACAAATAGGCGCTATCATCCGGATTGCCACCACCGGCTTTACCGATTTGGAATTCGACGTGGGTATGCAGTTCGCCCCCAGAACTGACTGAACCGACAAATCCTTGTGCATTCAAGCCATTGGTTGCAGAAATAATATTGGTTACCGGACTTTTCTTGATTTCAATTTGCTCATCGAATCCTGAAGAGAGCCAACTCGATGAAACAACATCCCATTTTTTCAAAGTATTTTCGATTTGATACCAGATCAGACTTCCACCGACTAAACCAAAACCATCAAATCCCGGATCATCTGTTCCATAGGGATTGCCGAATTCGCCGACTTCGGCTTCAAATAATTTATAACCGCCGATCAACTCAACTTCGTCATTAGGATCGATGATAATTTTGTTATTTTGCAAGGTAAGTTCAATATCCGAATGCGCCAGGACATTCGAACTCATTAATACCGCCAATAAACCTGGCAATATAAATTTTAAGCTTTTCATATAAAAGACCTCGATTAGTAAGAATGAAGGAATAGCGAAAGATATGTTATATAGTAACATTTGCTAATGCAAACTGTTTCACATTTACTTTATCGATGTATGCCTCTCGTTGAGTCTCTGATTCGGGCGAACAGGTTACCGTGAAAGTATGTTAATTGCAGAAGTGCAACATATTTGCCCGGCTAAATGGCTCTCAGGGTTGGGGTGCGGGCCGATCTTCAATCATGATGGGTTAGATGAGAGCACTTTTTAACTGTACTTATGGATTAATGACCCTAAGCTTCCAATGATTAAGGCCATTACTTCTGACGGTTATGGGTTTTTCTTTAGAATGGTTGTGGATATTTAAGGCGAGGCAGCATTCTAATTGAATAAAAGCTGACCAGTTTTTGTCTTTCTTCGTCCCATAGATTCAACCAAAGTGATTTGAAGCTTTCCAGCAAAGTGAGTGGCTTTACGGTTTGCAACAGGGGGACTTCGTTTTGGCAACGTTGCAGGTTATAGTTGGGGATATTGGCCCTGACATGATGAATATGATGCAGGCCAATATTGCCCGCCATCCACTGCAGCACTTTGGGGAGTTTGTAGTAGGAACTTCCTTCCAGTCCCGAACTGATCAGATCCCAGTTTTGCTGGCGCGCCCAATAAACGTCTTCATACTGATGCTGAACATAAAATAACCACATGCCGATCGTTGCCGCCATAAAGATGACCGGAAGTTGAATCAGCAGGTAAGCCTTAAATCCCAAGGTCATACTCATCAGAATAATGAGCGCAGCAATGGCTAGATTGGTATAAATCACGCTTTTGCGTTCGCGTTTTTTTGCTCCGGGACTGGGAAATCGCTGAATAATCAGAAAGAGAAAAAGAGGCACGACACTGAATAAAATCAGGGGATTGCGAAATAAGCGATAGCCCAGTCGTTTGATTCGGGATGCGGCCAGATATTCATCGACAGTCAATGTCCAGACATCGCCTACGCCTCGCCGGTCCAGATTGCCGGATGCGCCATGGTGGATAATATGGGTGCGTTGCCAGTCTTCAAAAGGTGTGAAGGTCAGGATGCCGGTTATGTATCCCAAGACCCGGTTGGCTAAACGGGACGGGAAAAAAGCGCCATGGCAACAATCGTGGAAAAGAATGAAAAGGCGTACCAGAAAACCGGCAGCTGGGATGGTTAACAATAAAGTGGTCCAGAAAGGCCATTCGTAAACAACGGTTGCAATCATCAGTGCCCATAAACCTAGATAAGGCAATAAAGTGTTAGCAACTTGCCAAAAGGCTTTGCGAACATCCGGTTGTGCATACTTCGATACAGTCCTGATTAAATCTTGACGAAAATCCTGGATATTTTGGCGATAGTGCGGGAATAGGGTGTCGGGCGGGGGAACTTGTTGTGACATAACTGACTTGACTCATAAAAATTAAACGGTAGTTGGGTAAAACAACGCTCCTCCGCATCAAGCCAATGACCAAAAATGCAGGCTATTGTTGATGATTCGGCTGAGGTTTTTGAATGGATTAGCTTGGTTATCCTGCTATTCAGGCGGGTGAAAAAAAGCCGTATGGGCTGAAGGTTAAAGAAGCGGGCAGGGAATTTATGAAAAATTTCAAACGATACGCTTGTGTCAACGCGATTGATAAAACCGGATGGCGGAACGGCGGCTTTTTAAAAAGGCTATGTTCGCGTTAATAGTAGGCGTCGCCCCGGCAGGGATTGCCGGGGTCCAGAAGCCATGGATGGCGTTGGGCTTCACATCCTTGTGACCTGGATTCGCTTACGCGGTCTAACGGCTCCGGCAATCCATGCCGGAATGACGGTGTTGATTAACTTTCAACTACTAACGCGAACATAGCCTTAAAAATGCGGCTATTTTCAATAACTGGAAGTTAGTGAGTCAATGGGCCAGGAAAGTTCACCTGATGAAGAAAATAAACTTTGATTGTAATGGTCATTAGCAAGGCACTTAGCCATTGACCGGAACATCAAAACGCGGGTGAGAAGTACCCGGATAAAAGAGGCGTCTAAAGGGTTCTGTTGACTGATTCAAGACTAAGGTTATCCTGTTCTTAGTTGTACTTTGTAAGATTTCAGGTTTCACATGACCGAAGGTCGTCATTCCGGCATGGATTGCCGCAATCCAGGCGCCATGGAGGGTTCAAAGCTCGCCATCCATGGCACTGGATACAAGCCATCCGACGGGTATGACGGTCTTTCTTCTAATCTGACAAAATAGAATTAGCTGTTGCCTGTTGAAAATTCTCTTTACAGGTTACTTTTTTATGCAGTATTAAGGAGTTTTGTCCATGCAGCAACTTCATTGGTTTCGCTATGATTTACGGCTGCATGATCAGCAGGCGTTACTGACCAGTGATTATTCAAAAACGCTGACCTGTGTTTTCATTATCGATGAGCAGTGGTTTCAGCCAACGTTATGGCAGACAAAGCCGCTAGGTCCATTTCGACAGGTCTTTCTGCAACAGGCCGTGTCAGAATTGTCGGACTCTTTGCAGCGCATCGGTCAGCGTCTGTTGATTAAATATGGGAATCCGCAGACGATTATCAAGGAACTCGTCGAGCAATTGGGCATTACCCGCATATCGATACAAAAGCATCCCGGCAGTTTCGAACGGCGTCAGATCATACAGCTTAAAGCCGCGTTAAATGTCGAGTGGTTTGAAAGTGAGAGCTTTACGTTATTCGCCGAACAACAACTGCCGTTTCCACTATCGGATTTACCCTGCAGCTATACTCCCTTTAAAAAGCAGATGGAATTAGTTTGCCCGAATGCGCCTTATTCTGCGGTTAGCAAATTACCTAAGTTTCCCAAACAATTAAATACTCTGGCTGATGATGACTGGCCGACCGTGCCGACGCAGCAACATCCCTTTCAACTGCCGTTTATGGGAGGAGAGCGGGCAGGGTTGAAACAGCTGGATTACTATTTTGATCAAAACCGCTTAAACAATTACAAGCAAACCCGGAATGGATTTGATGGCTGGGATTTTTCGTCCAAGCTTTCGCCCTGGCTCGCCTTGGGGTGCTTATCGCCAAGAAGGGTGTTTAGCCAACTAAAAATCTTTGAAGCACAGAAAGGGGCAAACGAGTCGACAGAATGGTTTTATCTGGAATTGTTGTGGCGCGAGTATTTTCAGTGGTTGGCTTATCGCTTTGATACCCGGATGTATCATCGGCGGGGTGTTCGTGATGTCAATCCTTTGCTCAGTTTTTATTCTGAATATTACACCGCATGGATTAACGGGCGAACAGGCTGTGCAATTGTCGATGCGGCGATGAAGCAATTGAAATACACCGGTTGGCTTTCAAACCGGAGTCGGCAAATAGCGGCCAGTTTTCTGGTCAATGAGTACCAGGTGGACTGGCGATTTGGCGCGGCGTGGTTTGAACAGCAATTAATTGATTATGATGCCGCCAGTAATTGGGGAAATTGGCAATATTTGGCCGGGGTAGGCACGGATCCCAGAGGCAAGCGAACTTTTAACATGACCAAGCAAGCACAGACTTACGATCCTGAAAATGAATTTGTTAGTCGCTGGAATGCCGAGTAACCCTTTTGACCTCAAGCTTGCTGACGCTCGATCAATTTTTCATTTACGGAACAAAGCTATGAAAATCCTCATTATAATGATGACCTGGACACTGTATTCCTGTTCATCTTTCACTTCAAAGGAGCCGCCTGTGCAAACAGTCAATGCGCTAGAAATACCCAAATTCATGGGCAAATGGTATGTGTTGGCTGGCCGCTTCACTTTTTTTGAAAAAGAAGTTCATAACGGCGTCGAGTCTTACTCATGGAATGAAGAAAATCAACGTATCGATATAGACTTTACCTATAATCGGGGAAGTTTTAACGGGGAACTCAAGTCACTCCCGCAAAAGGGCTGGATATACGATACGAAAACCCAGGCGCATTGGAAAGTCTCGCCATTTTGGCCTTTGAAATTTGATTACCTGGTTGTGGCACTGGCTGAGGATTATAGCTGGACGGCGATTGGTGTTCCGGACCAAAAGTACTTATGGATTATGGCGCGAGACTGGAAAAATCCCGATTCTGCGGTGGCTGCGGCGACCCGCGCTCTGAAAGACGCCGGATATGACGCTCAAAATTTAGTCACGGTTCCTCATCGGTGGTAAATACGTTGCCGTGAGATGGCGGACTCCGGCTTTCATCGGTGTTCCTGTTGAGCTAACGCTTCGCAGCGATTGCTGATGTCAAGCGCTTGTTTACCGGGGGAAAATGAGGCATATTTTTTAGCAAAATCCTCAGCGGCCAGTGTGTATTTGCGGTGAGATAACATATCCGAAATCAGGCTCCGGAAATTCGGTTTTTTGATTTCCGAGGCCACACAAATTCCGGCCCCCAAGTTAGCCACATTGCGCGAACTCAAGAGTTGCTCCAACTGCAACGGTAGCAGAAGTAACGGTTTTCCGGATAACAGAAACGCGGCCAAAGTTCCCGCTCCACCGTGGCAAATTGCAAGATCACACTGCTGGCTTATTTCAGCCAATTTGACTGGTCGAGGAGAAATATGGAGATTGGCACTGGCATGTTTTTGGATAAATGCAGGCGTCGTTCCCGGAATATGAACCAGCACCGAGTTAGGGGAAGCGCTAAGCTGCTGCAACAGATCATCCAGTCGGGGATAGTCATGTTTTAAGTAAGCGAATATTTTTTTATCGCCGATGCTGGGCCAAAGTGGCTCATTTCCGCCTGATTGATAGAGAGACGGCCCCCAATAGATGGCGTTGTTTCGTTGGGGATAATGATCCAGTTCAAGAAAAGTGCAGAGAAAGTTTTCTTCCACATCGAACAGGTCCGCCATGACGCCTAATAGGTCAGTGCCGAGTCGCCGCAAGACTGAATTGATGACGCCTAAAATAGGTGACTCCGTCCTGAGCAACTCATTTTCGGAAATGGGTTGCCAGGGACGCAGGCCAGGCAGCGGATTGAAACGGGGCGGGCTGTAAAACCCTGTGCCGAAAGTTGCCCTCGGTGTCTTTACGTTGCGCGCAGCCAAAAGCGCTGTCGGTGCATGGTCCAAAATCAATAAATTGGGCGTAAGGTATTTAAACAATGTTTGCCATGCACACACTCTTGAATAAAGTCCTGTCTCATCTGAATAGCCCACATTTTTGAGGATGCCGGGATAGCTTACCGGAGGCAGCAGCGCGTTTGTTCCCGGCCAGCTTACTGGTGCTTGAAGAAAAGAAAAGCCATCGCTCCCCAGTAATGTACTGGCATACTCAAGATTTTTGAGCACAAATATCACTTCGTGCCCCTGTTGTTTTAACTGCTGTGCAACCGGAAGAAAAGCCGCTGTGTGGCCGTATCCACCGCCTAGCTCCCAGATATAAAGTATTTTACTCATTCAGATGATCGATTGTGTTTTTGTGAGGTAGGTTTTTGTTGAATCAGAAATTTAAAAGCCTATCCTAGACTGATAGGGCTGGTTATGAAAATTATTTACGACTATTTTCGAGGTTTAACGAAACCGAAAACTGATTTATAGTCTTACTCACTCTTTTCACATAGTTTTGCCCCGGATTATTTCTTATGACTTTACCTTTAGCCGAGCTCGGAAAAGTTTCAAGATTAAGTGGCCTGTTTGAAAGTCAGCCGACGCATTTAAAAAAACGACTCATTGATTTTAATCCATTACGTATTTTCAGTTCCAAGCCGGTCTTGATGGCTGCATTCAGCGTGATGTCGATGACGCCCTATGCGGTGGAGGCCTGGACCTTAGAGTTTGATTCTTCTTCATACAGCGTGGGAGAAGAGAACGGAAGCCTTTTAATCGGAGTCAATTTGGCTTCCGATTATGGAGACTATGGCGCTTGCACCATCAGTGGTACTGTTGTTGCCACCGGTGGATCAGCAACTGAAGGAACCGACTATGCTATTTCCGGTGGTTCCTTCTCCTTTTCGGTGCCTTTTCTTGGAGGCTCCGGAACTTACTCAGATACTGAAACAGTAACTGTAAACATTATTGACGATGCCAGTACGGAGGGCGTTGAGACAATTGATTTGAGTATTCAAAATGCATCGGAGATCTGTAGTTTTAATGGCGTTTCCGCTAATACTTTGGCTACCGTCAGTATTACCGATAACGATCTTCCTAGAGATCCAGATGACCCTACGCCCAATCTAACGCAGGACCCGACATTTACTCCCAATGAGAGATCAATTTACGATGGCTTGGTGAGTGCTTGCGAAAATGCTACGGGTGAATTGCTTGAGCGGTGCAGTGAAATCGGCAATGCTGATCTTAATGCCATAATTCCGGATGAAGTTTCGGCTCAAGGGGCAGCAGCGGTTGATTTCGGTTACAAACAATTTTCGATTATTCACGGCCGTATCGTTAATTTGCGTAATGCCCAGCAGCAAAATTCGACACTCTTGGGCTATTCCACCTTCAATATCAATGGAGAATCAATTCCTGTCGGACAAGTACTCGCGAAAGCATTAGGTCAATCTCATGGCGGCGCAGCCGGAGATGATCCGATTGGCGAACCCTTGCGTGACAGCCCGTTAGGGTTTTTCCTGAAAGGTCAATTTAATATCGGCGAAAAAGACAAATCCCAAAACGAACAAGGGTTTGAAGTCGATAGACAAGCCGTCACTGTCGGTGCCGATTACAGCCTCACTAATGAGTTGGTTCTGGGTGCTGCATTCGGATACGGTGCTACCAATACCCAATACAATCGCAGTAACGGGAGCATGGAAACCGATGGTTTCGAGTTTTCCACTTACGGCAGCTATTTCTTTCCCGAGGATTTTTATCTCGACTGGATCATGAGCTATGCACTGCATAATTTCGATACCAAACGCCGAATTCAATACAGCGGCTTAGATACCTCGGCGCAAAGCGAGGCGGATGGTGATCAATACGGAGTAAGCCTGGGTTTCGGAAAAGATATTTCGATACAAAATTTCGTTATCAATCCCTATGCACGGGTGGAATACATCACTACTCAAGTTGATAGTTATCAGGAAACCGGAGGGGCAGGTTTGTCCATGGAATTTGATAAACAGATTATCGATTCAGTTACATCAACGATCGGCGGCCAGGCCTCGCAAGCAATCAGCATGCCTTGGGGTATCATATCGCCCGGTTTACGTTTTGAATGGGTGCATCAATACATGGATGATGCCCGTTTGATCCAGGCCCGATTCAGTCAGGCGGCTCCGGGAACGGGAACCTTTGTTGTTCAGACAGACAGTCCGGATCGCGATTATTTTAATATTGGCAGTTCCCTGGCTGTTACCTTGCCTGAGGGGAGAGCCGGATTTCTTCGCTATGAATACCGGTTGGGACAAACCGATATAACCGATCATACTGTTGAATTGGGGGCTAGAATTCCGTTTTAAACTGGAATCATTCAGTTTTAATCTTTAAAAGGCGCTTTTTATGCGAAGATTTTATTCAAAGAAAAAACTGCTGTTAGTGTCTCTATTTGCCTTGGCATTGTCGGCAAAATACGTATCAGCGGATAAACCGACCTGGAAAGAAGGCGGTCAGCATCAAAATCAAAAAGGTAAATCCAAAGAAGATAAAGGAAATAAAGGGAATTCCGAAGGTCATCATCAAAAGTCGCCCAAAAACGCTGGAAAAAATGAAGTAAGGCCTGATTATTATTTTGGTGATCAACACCGCACCGTCGTTAGAAATTATTATTCCGGTCAGTTCCGTGCAGGGCATTGTCCTCCGGGGCTTGCCAAGAAAAATAAGGGTTGTCTGCCTCCAGGGCAGGCAAAAAAATGGCGAGTCGGCTATCCGCTACCTCGAGATGTCACCTTTTACAATCTGCCTTCGGACATTATTTTGGGTATGGGCCCTGCACCGTCCGGTTATCGTTATGTTCGTGTGGCTTCGGATATCTTGATGATTGCGGTGGGTACCGGTAGGGTGGTTGATGCTATTCAGGATTTGGGCGGGTGGTAAACCGTTTCTGGTTTGCAGAATAGCGTTCTATGATCGTGTCAATTTTATTCAAACAGGAGAAATATGGAAAGGCTATGCGTTTATTGCGGTTCAAGTACCGGAAATCGGCCTGGCTATGCACAAGCTGCAAAACAGCTTGCCGAAGAGCTTGTCAAGCGTGGTATAGGATTGGTTTATGGTGGCGCCAGTATTGGTATCATGGGTCTCCTTGCCGACGCCATTCTGGCAAACCAGGGCGAAGTGGTGGGTGTAATACCCCAAGCTTTGGTCGATAAAGAGGTTTCCCATGCTGGCTTGACTGATCTGAAAATCGTCAGTTCCATGCATGAACGTAAAGCGATGATGGCGGATCTTTCAGATGGCTTTATTGCGCTTCCGGGTGGACTTGGAACACTTGAGGAATTATTTGAAATATTGACTTGGGCGCAACTGGGATTTCATCAGAAACCCTGCGGTTTGCTTAACATCGATGGCTACTACGATGGTTTGACCGCATTTTTGAATCATGCTGTAGAAGAGGAATTTGTAAAGCCCATCCATCGATCCATGTTGCGGGTTGAGCGTTGTCCTATTGATTTGTTGGACGCATTTTCAAACTATCAGCCCCCGCTTGTCGAAGCCTGGCTGGCAAGAGATAACACCTGATCAGCTTCTTTCTCTAGTTGTAGCAGGCGTTAGTAGTCTCTGAATATGTAAAAAACGGTTTGTGGGGAGTGCTTTGGCTGTGTTCATGACAGGCTGTTGAATACCCGTCAAAAATAAGCATTTCAACTGCAATCACACTCTCCGATATCTTCAAACCATATCTGCGGAGATTGTTCAATAAATCGCTTCATCAAGTTGATGCAGGCGGGATCGTTTAATTCAATAACATTCACTCCGGCTTCTTTGAGCCAGTCCAGATGTCCTTCAAAGTTAACCGATTCGCCGACGATTACGGTTCCGATATTGAATTGTCGGATCAATCCTGAGCAATACCAGCAGGGAGCCAATGTCGTCACCAGAATTTTATCGCGGTAGTTTTTTTGGCGACCTGCTTTTCGAAACGCATCCGTTTCTCCGTGTACGGAAGGATCGTTATCCTGAACGCGCCGATTGCGTCCCCGGCCTAGCAAAAGACCATTAGTATCAAATAAAGCGGCACCTACAGGCACGCCGCCTTCATCAAAACCGGTTTGCGCTTCTTCAAGTGCGATGGCTAACATATCTGAGTGTTTCATGGCATTGTTCAATCGTTTTAAGGAGGAATCAGTTTAGGTTGGATTACAATAGCTTAGCAACCCGGCTCGGCCAAGCCTAATAAGTTCTGTCTTAATCGTGTCATTCAAACCCGGTAAAATTTTAAGCTAAAGGCGCGTAGTATTCTCAGTATTTCCTTAGGCTTAGCCTGGCGGCTCATTGTATAATCCGCGCAATTGTTTCATTGTGACTCGGCAAGGACTGATCAAAAGTATGGCTACCGAAAAGAAATCCATCCGCCGCCGCGGAATTTATTTATTACCCAATTTGTTTACCACCGGGGCACTTTTTTCCGGTTTTTATGCCATTACGTCAGCCATGGGCGGGCGATATGAGACGGCTGCCGTAGCAATTTTTGTTGCAATGATCCTGGATGGATTGGATGGGCGCGTTGCGCGCTTGACCAATACGCAAAGCGAATTCGGCGTTCAGTACGATAGTCTGTCGGACATGGTTTCCTTTGGTGTGGCACCGGCACTGGTGATGTACTTATACGCTTTTTCATCATTAGGCAGGCTGGGTTTATTTGCTGCATTTGTCCATACCGCTGGCGGCGCCTTGCGTCTGGCGCGTTTTAACACGCAGGTTGAAAAAGCCGATAAACGTTATTTTCAAGGCTTGCCCAGTCCTGCGGCTGCTGCCATTCTGGCCGGTTTTATCTGGTTATCCCTGGAACATGGTTACGATATTGAAGTGCTTAAATATCTGGCCATGTTATTGACGGTGGCAACGGGTTTGTTGATGGTCAGTAATTTCCGGTATTCCAGTTTCAAGGACATTGATCTGAAAGGTAAAGTGCCTTTCGTCGTCGCGATTGTCGTGATGTTGGCCGTAGCCTTTATAATGGCACAGCCGCAAACGATGTTGTTCTTGCTGTTTCTGGGCTATGCGATATCCGGTCCGGTCATTACGCTGGTGATGCGCAAACGGCGCTTACAAGACAGAAAATCTTAAAATGGCCTTGAGGCTAAAATGACAAAAGCGTATAGTTCAATGCCATGAATATTCAAACCAACAGCGTCATAAGCTTTGCCGATTTTTCCTTTTTAGGAAAAGTTGGTTTATGTGCGTTGTCCAGCCTATTGGTCAGATACCTGCCCTGACGGGCACATAAACTGATCTCATTACATCTGATTGACCCCTATTTTGACCTAGCCGATGCAAGCGCATCGGTGGCTGCTTCGTGAACGGAGTTCTCATGAAAGACAAATTAATTATATTTGATACCACTTTGCGTGATGGTGAGCAAAGTCCCGGCGCATCGATGACGCGTGATGAAAAAGTCAGGATTGCCAAAGCGCTTGAGCGTATGAAGGTGGATGTGATCGAGGCCGGATTTCCGGCAGCGAGTGCAGGTGACTTTGAAGCGGTGGAAGCGGTGGCCAGAGCCATTAAGAACAGTACCGTTTGTGGTCTGGCCAGGGCCTTGGATAAGGATATCGATAAAGCCGGTGCGGCGCTGAAAGACGCAAAAAGCGCCAGAATCCACACCTTTATTGCGACATCGCCGATTCACATGAAAATGAAGCTGCAGATGCAGCCGGATCAGGTGATTGAATATGCGGTAAGAGCAGTCAAGCGGGCCCGGCAGTATACCGATAATGTCGAGTTTTCCCCTGAGGATGCCGGCCGCTCTGAAGAGGATTTTCTATGCCGTATCCTGGAAGCGGTAATAGATGCCGGTGCCTCGACATTGAATATTCCCGATACCGTCGGTTACAGTTTGCCGGAGCAATTTGGCGCTACCATTGCTAATTTGATCAAGCGAATTCCCAATTCCGATAAAGCTGTCTTTTCGGTGCATTGTCATAATGATTTAGGCTTGGCGGTTGCAAATTCGCTTTCTGCGGTCATGAATGGCGCCCGTCAGGTGGAATGCACCATTAATGGTTTGGGAGAAAGAGCCGGTAATGCGTCTTTAGAAGAAGTCGTGATGGCGGTAAGAACACGGCAAGATATGTTTACCTGCGATACGACGCTGGATGCCAGGGAAATTATGACCTGTTCCCGCCTGGTTTCATCGATTACCGGTTTTCCTGTTCAGCCCAACAAAGCCATCGTCGGCGCCAATGCGTTTGCGCATGAATCCGGTATTCACCAGGATGGAGTGCTCAAAAGCCGCGAAACTTATGAAATCATGCGCGCCGAAGACGTGGGCTGGGCTGCCAACCGCATGGTGATGGGCAAGCATTCCGGACGTAATGCGTTCAAGAGCCGAATGACCGAACTCGGCTTTGAATTTACGTCGGAAGAAGAGCTCAATGACGCCTTTTTCCGGTTTAAACAACTGGCTGACAAGAAACATGAGATTTTTGATGAGGACTTGCAGGCATTGATCACTGAAGTCAGTTTTCATGCAGAAGACGAGTACGTTAAGTTGATCGCCTTGAGTGTGTGTTCGGAAACCGGTGAAGTACCGCATGCAAAAGTGACGTTACGCGTCGATAACAAAGAACTGACCGGCAGTGCTACAGGCAGTGGGGCAGTCGATGCCAGTCTTAAAGCGATTGAGAGTGTGGTCAACACGAAAGCGATTTTGGAGCTGTATTCAGTCAATAACATCACTAACGGAACCGATGCCCAGGGTGAGGTGACGGTTAGGCTGGATAAGGCGGGTCGGATCGTCAACGGTTTGGGCGCCGATACTGATATTGTGATTGCCTCAGCCAAGGCCTATATCAATGCAGTCAACAAACTGCATGTGCCCAATCAGAGGCGGCATCCTCAAAAGGGCGATGTTTAACCAGAACGGCACAAATCAAGGGCGTATTTATACGCCCTTATTTTTAGGGGCTTATGCCGGTTTTTAAGGGCTAACGAGGATTAAAGGTAACGGGTAGGCAGTGGATCATTCGACGCGTTTGCACTATCTTGAAGCGATGGGAATTGATGTGTGGGTGCGCAGGCTTCCGCATGAGTTCGAGCCTGGCCTTGACCTATCAAGTCCCCAAGCAAATGACACAGAAGAGGCAGTCGTTCCAGTTGACCAAATTCCCGAAACGCCGGACGGTCTGAATATTTGGCAAGTATTGCAAAATGAAGTTGCCGTTTGTCGCCAATGTGATTTGTGTGAAAGCCGGATGCAGACCGTTTTCGGTTCCGGAAATCCTGCAGCGGACTGGATGATCATTGGTGAGGCGCCCGGGCAAAGTGAGGATCAACAAGGTCTGCCTTTTGTCGGTGTGGCCGGACAATTATTGACGGAAATGTTAAGAGCGATAGGCTTGTCCAGGGAAGACGTGTTTATAACCAATATTTTGAAATGCAGGCCGCCCAATAATAGAGATCCGCATAAAGATGAAGTGGCCGCATGCCACCCTTATCTGGCGCGTCAGATTGAGGCAATAAAGCCTAAAATTATTTTGGCAGTGGGACGAATAGCCGCTCAAAACTTGCTGAATTCAGACAAGACCATTGGACAGTTACGTGGTCAGGTCCATGATTTGAATGGAATACCGCTGGTGGTCGTCTATCATCCCGCTTATTTACTCAGATCCTTGCTGGAAAAACGTAAAGCCTGGCAAGATCTTCAATTGGCTATGGCAACATATCAAGCTATCGAGGGTTAGCAATGAATGTCTATTTACAGCGTTTAAAAGATTTCGTTCTCTATGATGCGGACCGTGAGTTTTATGCAAAGATATTTCCGGACTCAGTAACACGTAAGGACCTGATGCGATTGCGTAAAATGTATCCCGAAGATCTTGCCACGGTTTTGGCCATTGAAGAACATAATTATACGTTTCCATGGAGTGATGGTATTTTCAGGGATTGTTTCAGAGCGGGTTACAGTTGCTGGGTTTGTGAGGATGTCGATAAAGTTCTGGGGTATGGTATTGTCTCTATTGCCGTGGGCGAAGCTCATATATTGAATATCAGCGTGGACCACAACGAGCAAAAGCAGGGTATAGGCCGAAAGATTCTGGAACATCTGATTGAAGTGGCCCGTTCCCGTAAAGTGGAAACCGTATTTCTTGAGGTGCGGCCCTCAAATCCCACGGCTATCGCGCTTTATAGAAACACAGGATTTAATGAAATCGGCATACGCAAAGATTATTATCCTGCCGAAGAGGGCAGAGAAGATGCGTTGATGATGGCCTTGGAACTTTATTATCTGTAATGATTTAGATTAGAAAGGGCGCAATTATTCAGCGTAAGTTTGATTGTATGCTTTTAGCAATCCAACAATTGACGCCATAGTCTTGCAATGTCGGGTTGGCAATCGCCAACCGCAAACTCCGCGATGCATCACCTTTGTTTTGGTGTTCCGCTGAACAGTTACGAAAAATCATTGGCTTCACAGGCAACTGAATTTTCAATGCCACCTCAGCGCATTGATTCCTGGTGGACTAATTCTACTTAGTCAGATTAGAAGAAAGACCCTCATACCCGCCGGGAAGCGGGTATTCAGTGCCATGGATGGCGAGCTTTGAACCCTCCATGGCGCCTGTATTCGCTGCGCGGTCTGACGACTCCGGCAATACATGCCGGAATGACGCCCTTCGGTCATGTGAAACCTGAAATCTTACGAAGCAGAACTAACCATGGTTTTTAAAGACTAAGGCGCCCGCAGGGGCAGGCGCCAATAGCTTGGTTATCGGGTTTTTTTCTTCAAATTGTCGGTAACATGGGGCTCGATGGCTTTGTAGATGAGTTGATGCATCTTTGGATTTCCGGCAATCAAATTTCCGGAATCCAGGTAGGTATCGCCAAAGGTAAAATCAGTGGCGACGCCACCGGCTTCTTTTATTAAAAGTACGCCTGCCGCCATATCCCAAGGTTGCAAGCCGATTTCCCAGAATCCATCCAGCCGTCCTGCTGCAACGTAGGCCAAATCCAGTGCCGCTGCGCCCGCTCTGCGAATTCCCGCGGTGTCGATAGACAGTGCCTTAAACATGCCCAGATAAGCATCGATATGCTGCAGATTTTTGAAAGGAAAGCCCGTGCCCAGCAGCGCTCCGGTCATATTGGCCTGAGCCGTGACCCTGATTTTACGGCTGTTCATCATGGCGCCGCCGCCCCGTTCTGCTGTGAACAGTTCATCACGCAGGGGGTCGTAAATGACGCCAATCTCAATCCGGTCTTTGAGTTTTAGAGCGATGGAAACGGCAAATTGAGGAAAACCATGGAGAAAATTGGTGGTGCCGTCCAGTGGATCTATGATCCAAACGTAATCATTGCCCTCATGTTCGCCACTCTCCTCCGCGAGGATGGCGTGTTCCGGGAAAGCGGCCTTGATGATACGGATAATTTCCTGTTCGGCCATACGGTCGACTTCGGTTGCGTAATCATTTTTACTTTTGTAATTAATCTGGAGTCTTCCGACATTTTCAGCTGAGCGATTTATTATCTCGCCGGCGCTTCTCGCTGCTCGCACAGCAATATTAAGCATTGGATGCATAGGTCTGAATTTTTTAAGAGCTTGAGGAAATATGAATAGCATACCAAATCTTTTGGTAAAATTTGCCCCTTTTTTAAATGGTTGAGGGAAAGCTTTGTTGGATAACATCGTTATAGTTTTGGTTGAGACAAGTCATCCCGGCAATATAGGGGCCGTAGCGCGTGCCATGAAAAATATGTGCATGAAGCGTCTGGTCCTGGTTTCGCCAAAATTGTTTCCTTGCGCGGATGCAACATCCCGAGCTTCAGGTGCGGATGACATTTTGGCTTCAGCGGTCGTGTGTTCGACTTTGCAGGAGGCGATTGCTGATTGTCAGATTGTTATTGGTTCCAGTGCCAGGTGTCGAACGATCAGTTGGCCGGAAATCACGCCCAGAGAGTGCGCTGAAAAGCTCAGCCTAGATGCGCGGGACAATAAAGTGGCTATCGTATTCGGACGAGAAAGTTCGGGATTGAAAAATGAAGAGTTGGATTTATGCCAATATCTGCTACGAATTCCCTGCAATCCGGACTACAGCTCGCTGAATCTTGCTGCTGCGGTTCAAGTGATCTGTTACGAGCTTTTTGTTGCCTCCGGTCAGCGCTATGACGTTGCCATTGGTGATAAAGGCGAAATACCGCTGGCAACCGCCGACCAAATGGAATCTTATTACGAGCATCTGGCGCAAGCTTTGTCGGACATCGGGTTTATGCATCCGGATAAATCGAAAACCATCATGCGGCGATTGAGGCGGGTCTATAACCGTATTCAGTTGGATACAAAAGAATTAGATATCTTGAGGGGTATTTTGAAAATGGCGCAAGGCAACAAGCGAAATCAATGAAGATGCTGAATGAAATCAAAGAAAATATTAACTGTGTGTTTGACCGTGACCCTGCGGCTCAAACCGTATTCGAAGTCATCACAGCTTATCCTGGTTTTCACGCCATTCTGATTCACCGAATCAGTCATTATTGCTGGCGATCCGGTTTTCGATGGTTAGGCCGTTTTATTTCGCATCTGGGCCGCTTTCTGACGGGCATAGAAATCCATCCGGGCGCAAAAATCGGAAGGCGTTTTTTTATTGATCACGGTATGGGTGTCGTGATCGGCGAGACAGCAGAAATAGGCGACGATTGCACGCTTTATCACGGTGTCACCTTAGGCGGCACGTCATGGAACAAAGGCAAGCGCCATCCAACGCTGTGTAATGGCGTTGTTGTCGGTGCGGGAGCCAAAGTGTTGGGGCCTATAGAAATAGGTGAGGGGGCGCGTATTGGTTCAAACTCCGTGGTGTTAAAAGCGGTTCCTGCCGGCTCAACTGTAGTGGGTATTCCTGCGCGTGCCATTGAACCCAAGGTGAAAACAACCGGAATGCCCTGCGATCCCGCTGCGGAACAACTGCATTTCGATGCTTATGGAACGACCGTCAATATGCGCGATCCTGTCGCTCATGTCATCAACCATATGCTTGAGCACATTCATTGCCTGGATCAGCAAATAGACGCAATGAAAAAAGCCCTGAATGAATCAGGCATCCAGTATGTCGATAAACCCATGCCTGAAATGGATGATTACGAGCGTGACAGGCTGGACGAAATCTAAAAACAGCGAGACAAATTCTTCAAATGACATGAGTCTGATGAGACCTGCACCGGATAGTTGACTAATTTGCTAGGTTAAGTATATTAGCCTGTATTTGTTAGTTATTTTAAGGATTGGCTCGTGAGATTAACCACCAAAGGCCGCTATGCAGTCACGGCAATGCTCGATCTGGCGTTTCATAGCCAGAAAAATCCCGTCACGCTGACCGACATTGCAACCCGTCAAACCATTTCTTTGTCCTATCTGGAACAGTTGTTCGCACGTTTGCGAAAAGCAGGTATGGTCACGGGTGTCAGAGGTCCGGGCGGAGGTTATAAATTGAGTCGTGATGCCAGTCTGATTAATATCGCCGATGTTATCGAGGCGGTCGATGAACAGCTGGATTCCACCAAGTGCGGTGGCGAAGCTAATTGCCAGAACAATAAGGCGTGTCTGACACATGATCTGTGGATGGGTTTGAGTGATCAGATCAGGAATTACCTGCAAGGCATCAGTCTGGGCGATTTGCTGGAAAAACATCATGTCAAGGAAGTTGCCAAACGCCAGGAAATGGATGCGAAGGTGATTGAACTGCATAGAATGGACCGGTGTCAGAGTCTGTATAAATGATCTATTTCGATCATAATGCAACAACACCGCTGGATGAGCGCGTGTTGGAAGCCATGATGCCTTTCTTGACGACCTTTTACGCTAATCCGTCCGCCTTATACCGGGCCGGAAGAATAGCGCGCAGCGCGGTGGAAGCGGCCAGAGAGCAAGTGGCCGCATTGGTTGATACTACCGCCGCTCAGGTGATTTTTACCAGCGGTGGAACCGAATCGAATAATCTGGCCTTGCAGGTGTCGGCCATCAAGTCCCGTGTTGCCATTTCGGCGACTGAACACCCTTGTATGACTGAGCCTGTGATGAGGTTAAAACATCGGGGATTTACCGTTGAAACCTTTGATGTGGATACGCGGGGTCTCATTGAACAAACGTCTTTCGAGCAAGTCAGCCGATTACCGCTTGATTTTGCTTCCATCATGCTGGCTAATAACGAAACCGGCGTCATCCAGGATGTCGCGGTCTATGCGGATGCGTTACGCAGTCAAAACGTTATCGTTCACAGCGACGCGGTGCAGGCTCTGGGTAAAATACCGGTATCATTTTCCAAGCTCAAGGTCCATTTGCTGTCTTTGTCGGCGCACAAAATATACGGGCCTAAGGGCTGCGGGGCGTTGATCGTAGAAAAAGGCCTAAATTTAGAACCCATGCAATTAGGCGGTGGGCAGGAAAAAGGCATCAGGCCCGGCACTGAAAATGTTGCTGCCATTGTCGGTTTCGGCGCGGCAGCAGAAATTGCCAAGGCTGAACTGGATAAGCGGCATGATCACTTGCTTAAATTAAGACACCGGCTGGAAAGCGGTTTGAAGACAGTGTCCGGTGCCGTCATTTTCGGGCATCCCGAGCAGCGCTTGCCCAATACGGTTCAGTTTGGACTTTACGGGGTCGATGGGGAAATGTTGCAAATGCAGCTGGATACCCAAGGCATAGCGATATCCAGCGGCTCGGCCTGTGCAAGTGGCGGCGGCAAGCCGAGTCCGGTATTGACAGCAATGAAATTTGCACCGGAATTGGCCAAAAGTGCAATCAGAGTGAGCTTGGGTAAAGATAATACCGAAGCCGAAGTGGATGACTTTCTAAATCGGTTAACCCGTTTTTTATTATGAAAGTGCTCGCTACTCCAATCTGATCGAAAAAAAGTCTGGCTTCCATGGGGCGCGGCGATCTTCGATAGGCGTATCCTCCACTTTTAAACATGTCGAATGATTTTCCGTGCTTTTCGTGGATTAAATTGTTTTTATAAGTAAATGTAAAAGGAGAAAATTATGGCAGTTTCTATTACCGAAAATGCTGCAAAACAGATAAAAAAACAGCTGGAAAAACGTGGTAAAGGGCTTGGTTTAAAGCTGGGCGTGAAAAAATCAGGGTGTTCCGGTTTTGCTTATACGCTGGATTATGCCGATCAATTAAATGCAGATGATGTCGTATTTGAACAGTATGACGTTAAAGTCATCACGTCAAACGCTGATCTTGCTGTTATTGACGGGATTGAGCTGGATTACCGGAAAGAAGGCATCAACGAAGCCTTTAAATTCAATAACCCAAAAGTCACCGGAACCTGCGGTTGCGGCGAGAGCTTTTCTGTCTAGATTTGCCAGCCAGCATAAATTTCATCCGGGTATCGGTTTTGACTGCGACAACCTGTCGCGCGGCAATCGGCCACATTTTCTTAGTTAATAAATCCCTTTAGAATCAGCTCAACTCTTAAATGTATTGCGTTATACATTCTTACCTCCTAAAGGGTTTCAAGGGTTTTTTTAGCGGACATCGAGTCCGCTTTTTTTTGCCCGTTGAAAAAGCAATCCCTGCATCCGCCGCTTTCCGTTCGCAGGGTTCAGGAATGTCGTTCTTCTGATTTAAATCAGCATGAATCCATCTACAGCATCTATCATTCGGTTAAACTATCCGGTTTTCAGATTTATGATTTCGACGGTTATTCAATGCAACAGAAACCTATTCCGGTAAAATCAGCCGCTGTCATCGGTGGCGGTCCAGCGGGACTGATGGCTGCCGAAGTGTTAATCGGTGCCGGTTTGACGGTTCATGTTTATGATGCGATGCCTTCGGTAGGGCGCAAATTTTTGATCGCGGGCAAGGGCGGCATGAATATTACCCATTCCGAACCGTTACCTCAATTTTTGACCCGCTATGGCAAAAGACAGGCTGCACTTGCGCCCTGTGTGAATCAGTTCAGCCCCGAAAAACTCAGAGCCTGGCTGGCTGAACTGGGCATTCAAAGTTTTACGGGCAGTTCGGGGCGCGTATTTCCTGAGCAGATGAAAGCCGCGCCATTATTGAGAAGCTGGTTACACCGCTTGCGTGAGCGCGGCGTCAAATTCTTCATGCGTCATGAATGGTGCAACTGGCAAGCCCTAGATCAAGGTTATCTATTGGAATTCAACACACCTGAAGGCATAAAAACGCAGCAAACCGATGCGGTCATACTCGCGTTGGGGGGCGGCAGTTGGGCCAAGTTAGGTTCTACAGGTGCATGGGTCTCTTTACTGCAACATCAGGGCGTATCGGTCGCGCCTTTATTGCCGTCAAATTGCGGTTTTGATGTTGCCTGGTCTGAGTATTTCAGCGAGCATTTTGCCGGACAACCGGTTAAAACGGTGGTGATGTCTTTTACCGACAGTCAGGGCGATCGGCATTCAAAGCGGGGCGAATTCAACATTACGTCAACCGGTGTAGAAGGCAGCCTCATTTATGCTTTGTCTTCGGTTCTGCGCGATGAAACACGTTCATCCGGTCATGCGGATCTACTCATTGATTTGTTACCCGATGTTCCGCTGAATCGATTGATAGAACGTCTGGAACAACCTCGCGGGAAATCATCGCTCACCAATCACCTGAGAAAAAAAGCCGGTTTGACACGCGTAAAGGCAAGTCTTTTACGCGAGTGCCTTGCCCCGGGTCTATTTGACGATATGGCGCATCTGGCTCACGCGATCAAGCACATGCCTTTGAGAGTCATGGCGGCTAGACCTTTGGATGAAGCGATCAGCAGCGCCGGAGGCGTCGTTTTTGAAGCGCTGACCGATGATCTGATGATCAAAGCGTGGCCGGGCATTTTTTGTGCAGGAGAAATGCTCGACTGGGAGGCGCCTACCGGCGGCTATTTGCTGACGGCTTGTCTGGCAACGGGCCGGGCGGCAGGACAAGGTGCTATAAATTGGTTAGGGTTGCCGGGTGAAAGTGAAATGAAAGGTTGATCCGTTAAACTGCAAACTCGTTGGGACTATGTGATTACATTTTGACTGCAAATTAATGGTTACGATGTAATTGATATAGCTCTAACGCGGTTGTTTTAGTTCACGGATTGACCTTGGCTCGTCAAGCTATCGTTTCGATTTTGTCCTGCTTCTCCCAGGTTCCCCCCCCACTTAGGTAAGGAGTTGCAGGGCAGATTGGAAATGGCTTCTTTTTTGCGGGTAAGGGCGTTACTTCCGAATTACGTCCTTACCACCAAACTTTCCAAAGCGTAGCAAAATCGCAGGCAGCAGCAACAGATTCAATAGCGTTGATGATGTCAAGCCTCCGATAATGATGGCGGCCATGGGGCCCATGATTTCCCGTCCTGGATTATCACTGTCAAAAGCAATGGGAGACATCGCCAAGGCGGTGACCAAAGCGGTCATCAGTATCGAAGGCAATCGTTCTTGAGCGCCTTGAGTCACTGTCTCCAGATTCCAGGGTTTACCCTCGTTTTCGGTCAGATAGCGATAATGAGATAACAGCATGATGCTGTTGCGCACAGTGATGCCGAAGAGCGTGACAAAGCCAACGACTGAGCCTACAGAAAGACTTTCTCCACTTAACAAAACAGCGGCAATCCCACCCACTAACGAAAACGGCAGGTTGACCAGCGTGATCAGCGTGTGCCGGAAACTGCCCAAGGCAATGTAGATAAAAATCAACACGCCGGTTCCGGCCAGCAAGGAATGCAATATCAGGTCTTTACGGGCTTTGCTCTGTTCTATCGCGGCACCGGTGAATTCAGGGTACATGTCCGCAGGAAAGCTGATGGTCTTGAAAACGCGGGATTTCAAGTCCTTTATAAAGGTGTCAAAGTCGCGGTCAATCACGTTAGCGGTGATGGTCTGCCTGCGCTGTGTGTTTTGATGCAAAATATTGTAGCGGCCACTGGTCAATCTGATATCGGCGACTTGAGCCAAGGTAATCAACGTGCCATCCAGCGTCCGAATCGGTAATTGACCCAGCAGATCCGGCCGGTGCCGAAATTCAGGCGTAAGCGTCACGCTGATGTCAAAGATACGGTTGCCCTGACTGTTTTTGCCTATCAGCTTGCTTTGATAAGCCGTCTGGATGACATTCATCACTTCAATCGATCTCAAGCCCCAAAAGTTAAGTTTGTCCTCTCTCAGATTGACCTGTATAACCGGCGTAGCGGGTGGTGAGCGCAGTTGTACTTCTGCCGCTCCCGGAACGGTGCGCATGACGGCTGCCACTTCCTCCGCTTTAAGGTCCATGGCATTTAAATCATTTCCGAAGATATTAACCACGACAGGCGCTGTATAGCCTGAAATAGTCTCATCGACACGTTCGGTAAGAAAGGTATTGGCTTCATACAGAATGCCGGGAAATGCTGCAAGTGTCTTACGCAACGCCGTCAGGACGCGCTGTTGCTCAAAACCAGGCATAGGTTTTAGACGCACTTCAAACTCACTGTAATGGCTGCCGTAGGTATCGGCGCCCCGCTCGGCCCGTCCCGCCCATTGCGAAACAGATTCAATGCCCTGAATTTTTAGAAACTCTTCGGTGATGCGGCTACCGATGCGAAGGGTTTCCTGTAAAGAGGTCCCTGGAATGCTTGTGGTGTGAACAATATAGTGACCTTCACGCAATTCCGGTAAAAATTTACTACCCATACCAAAGAAAGCAAAAATGCCGCTCAAACACAGGACTGAACTGATGATTAACACGGTTTTGAAATGACGGATCACAAAGCCCAGCGCTTTCCGGTAGCCAGGTTTAATCAATCGAATGGCTGGCGGTTCTCTGGATTCATTGCGCTGTTTACCTAATAACAGGTAGCACAGTGCCGGTGTTAACGTCAGCGCAACCAGTAAAGACATCAGAATGGCGAGAATGTACGAAATTCCCAAAGGCGCAAACAGGCGTCCGGCAGTCCCGCCTAAAGTCAATAAAGGTACAAAAGCCAGTGCGACGATAAAACTGGCATAGACAACCGAACTGCGCACTTCCAGGGAAGCCGTATAGATGACTTCCGATAAAGGCAGGGGTGAGGGGGTAAGGCGGTTTTCGCGAAGTCTCCGGAATATATTTTCGGTATCGATAATCGCGTCATCGACGACTTCGCCCAGTGCAATGGCCAGGCCGCCAAGCACCATGATATTCAGGTTTATCCCGGATTCCAGCAGAATCACGATCGCGGAAATCAGCGAAACCGGAATCGCAACCGCCGAAATGATGGCGGTACGAAGATTAAACAAAAAAGCGTACAGAATAATCAAGACGAACAAGCCGCCGAACAATAAATGGCCTGATAAATTGACCAGGGAGGCTTCAATGTAATCGGCCGGTCGAAATAAATGCGGATAAAAGCTGATGTCATGGGTTTGAAACAGGGTGGTGAATTCGGTCAGCGTTTCCTCAACCTGTTTTGATACGGTTAATGTATTCGACCCGAATTGACCGATCACCATCATGACGATTCCGGGTTTTCCCATGATCTGGGCGGCACCGATGGGCGCATCAGGTGCATGGCGGATCAGGGCGACATCACCCAGTGTCACTGCATGGCCTTGCTGGTGTTTAAGTACGACACCCGCAAATGTTTCAGGCGTGGCTTTTTGTCCGGTGATTTCCAGAGTAAAACGCTGGTTGGTATTTTCTATAAAACCACTGCCTTGCACTTGAGCCGCCTCTGATGCTGCCAGAATAACGTCATTCAGAGCCAGATTGAAACGCTGTAATTTGACCGGATCAACCTGAATCTGCAGCTGTTGAATTTCGCCTCCGAAGACGTTGATGTCGGCCACGCCCGGAACCGCAAGAAGTCTGGGGACGATGGTCCAGTCCACCAGATTGCGCAATGTCATCAAATCGCTTTTGTCCGAATTCAAACCGATGGTCAGGACAGTCGCTGATGAAGAAGACAGCGGTACGGCGGTTGGTGCGCTGACAACCCCTTGAGGTAACTGATTTGCCAAACCAGCCAGCCGTTCACCCAATAACTGACGGTTACGATAGATATCGCTATCTTCGCTGAACGTTGCCGTGACAACGGACAGGCCCTGAATAGACTCGGAGCGAACGTCATGGAGTTGACTGAGGCCTCTAATGGCGCTTTCTATCTGCTGGGTAACCAAAATTTCGACTTGTTCGGCTGAATAGCCCGGCGCTTCAGTCTGAATCGTAATTTGTTTGGGCGAAAACTCGGGAAATACATCAAGACCCGCAAATGCAAAGCGATACAGTCCGTAGCTGAATAACAGCACAGCCATAACGGCGACAAGGCCCGGATAACGGATTGAAAATCTGATCAGTGCCGTCAGCATAGCGAGCTAGTCATCATCGTCTTCATCAGGAATTTGGGCTTTAAATTCCTCTGAGAGCAGCATTTGCGCGCCGGTAATCACTATCTCTTCCCCGGCGGCAAGTCCTTGGCTTATGAAATAGCCGTTCTGAGCTTCATCGAACTTTTGGATGGCACGGCGATTAAAGTGTTCCGGGCCGGTTTTGATGTAAACAAACGCTTGTCCCAGATGCCAGATCAAAGCCGTGCCGGGTATGATGACACCGGACAGTGCTTCTTGATGCTTGGGTAGCCATGCAGCAACGCGGGCGCCAGGTCGAATGCCGGGATGCCGTGTTGTGAAAAAATGACTTTCGCCTTGCCGCAGTCCATCAAGCTGCGGTGCTTTATCTAGCCATTCGGCGCTTTGTGCCTGATCTCTCTGGCCGGAAGGGCTTACAGTCAATTTTTGACCTGCCGGGTTTAGCTGGGTGGGGCTGGGGAGTGTGATCAGTAACAGCGCTTGTTGTCCGTTTAAATAAGGTGCAACGGAAAGGCTGTCTTGTTGTAAAAACAAGCCGCTCAGTTTCTCTCCCCAACTCATGATGGCTTCGTTGCGAATACCTTGAGCGGTCCATTGCGCATTTTGAGACAAGGCCTGTTCCGATTGAAACAGCGCCTGCTGTTCTTCCAGTGCGCGTTTTGCAGCGACGCCGCTGTCATGCAAGTGGCGTGTTCGGGCCATGGATTTTTGGGTCAATTGCAAACGGGCCCGGCTGTTTTGTGTTTCTGCCAGCGCGCTTAAGTAACGGTTTCTGAGATTCAGTAAAGGCTGCAGACTCAGTGCATTGCCGTAAACAGCCCTTTCAGGTAGAAAGCTTTCGGGTTTTAACATCAATGTTTGGATGCCAGACAGAGCTTGTTGTTCTGTTTCTATCTCTACGTCAGCGTGCCGGTTTGTCTCCGTTGGTGCTTGCGAGTCAGATTTTGGGCTGGCAAAGCCTGGAATGCTGATCAGGCCAAGCGTTGTGGCGACAATCAAACAAAGCGGCTTCAAGATAGTGACGGCAGTCGGTCTGGACATTCAGTTTAAAAAGTAGGTAGAGTTGCTCAAATTCAAAATCGATATTTTTAGTGCTGAACCCAGGGTTCCGTTTGAAATAATGGCAAAAATCAGGGATCAAGCGATAAACTCAAGTGAGGCGGCTTGATTTGCTGGAGGAGATTATAAGTCGGACTGAAATCTATAATTAAATTTTTGTTGTTTTGACGGATTGCAGGTTATTCTTTAGCAATGCTAATTCTACTTTGTAAGATTTCAGGGTTTACATGACCGAAGGTCGTCATTCCGGCATGGATTGCCGGAGCCGTTAGACCGCGAAGCGAATCTAGGCTCCATGGAGGGTTCGAAGCTCGCCATCCATGGCACTGGATACCCGCTTCCCGGCGGGTATGACGGTCTTTCTTCTAGTCTGACAAAGTAGAAAAGGATGAATGATAGGCGGGTAACAGCAATTCCCAGTTTGAACTATTTTTATGGTTTGAGAGTTGTCGTAAGCCTTGCGAGGAACGCCGTAAACCCTTCCATTTAATTCAAGCCTTTATAAGTCAAGACACCTTATCAACGAAACAGTATTGTAAAAGTTGTTTCCGGATTTAAACTAACCAGGTATGTAGGACAATGAACGAATTACCCGATAATTTAAAATATGCAAAAACCCATGAATGGGCAAAACTGGAAGACGATAATCTAGTGCGTGTCGGCATTACCGATTTTGCCCAGGCTGAACTGGGTGACCTGGTTTTTATCGAGTTGCCTAAAATTGGGCGGCAATTAAAAACAGGTGAACAGTGTTCGGTTGTTGAGTCGGTAAAAACCGCATCGGATTTATACAGTCCCGTTTCGGGTGAGGTCGTGTCTGTTAACGAGCTATTAAACGACGCACCTGAACAGGTGAATGATGACGCCTATACTTCCTGGTTGTTTTGCATAAAAGCAGATAATCCTTCCGAACTAGATGCATTGATGGATGCCGATGCCTATCGGGAAATGATTGAAGGTTGAAATGATTTTTCAGGAATGACTCTTGTCATTTTTCTGACAAATTACAGGGCTAACATGGACGTTTTGGATAATGGATAGTCGAACAAACATGGCAAATCAAAACGCAAAAGGCATAAAACGCATTTTTAATGCACTGTTCTTTTCAATCGCGGGTTTTAAGGCAACCTGGTCGCATGAAGAAGCATTCAGGCAGGAAGTGCTCCTGTTTGTTGTCACGACGCCTTTGGCTCTGTGGTTGGGTCAAACGGCTACAGACAAGCTGTTGCTGATCGGCAGCATGGTCCTGGTCTTGGTGGTTGAATTATTGAATTCGGCGGTGGAAGCGGTTGTCGATCGCGTCGGGCTGGATCATCACGAATTGTCCGGCAGAGCGAAGGATATAGGATCGGCGGCAGTGATGTTGTCTTTACTCTGGGCTGCTGTGACCTGGGGCGTGATATTATTGTAATTTTGTAACTAGTTTGCGGAGCATCAAAATAAAGTGATGCTCCGTGTCGGTTGCGGTTGGCGATACCCAACCCGACCTATGCTTAATAATGATGTAATTTTTTGAAATTCACAGGCTTCTCATTTTTAAAAGGGGAGGCAGACTGCGATTTGTTAACAAGGGGTTCTGAGGAATTTATGAGTGCATTGATCTGTGGTTCTATGGCTTACGATACCATCATGGTATTTCATGATAAATTTAAAAATCATATTTTGCCTGACAAGGTCCACATTCTGAATGTATCTTTTTTGGTGCCGGTGATGCGCCGGGAATATGGCGGATGTGCAGGCAACATAGCTTATAACCTTAAATTGCTGGGTGAAGATCCTTACATCATGGCGACCGTCGGGCATGATTTTGAGCCTTATGCGCAGTGGTTATGCCAATGCGGTATCTCCAGAGACCATATCCGGATTCTCGACGATAACTATACGGGGCAGGCCTACATCACCACCGACGAAGATGATAATCAGATTACTGCATTCCATCCCGGCGCCATGAATATGTCACACCTGAATGAAGTGCCTACCGATCTTCCTATCAGTATCGGTATCGTCTCTCCGGATGGTAAAGAAGGCATGCAGCGGCATGCGGAGCAATTTGTAGAGCAGGGTATTCCGTTTATTTTTGATCCGGGTCAAGGCATGCCCATGTTCAATGGCGAAGAATTAATTCATTTACTTGATCAGGCCACCTGGGTGACCTTGAATGACTATGAATCCGAACTCATGCAGGAACGCACTGGACTGAGCCTGGAAGAAATAGCCGAAAAAGTCGATGCGTTGATTGTCACGCTGGGTGCAAACGGTTCAAAAATTTACACGCAGGAAGAATGCATTGAAATTCCAGCCGCTAAACCAAAATCGATCAATGATCCAACAGGTTGCGGTGATGCATTTAGAGCAGGATTGTTATACGGGTTGATAAACGAACTGAGCTGGCCCGTAACCGGTCGCATTGCTTCTTTGCTGGGTGCCATCAAAATAGAACACCATGGCACTCAAAATCATGGCTTTTTAATGGAAAGCTTCAAAGCGCGTTATAAAGAGAATTTCGGTTCCTCTTTTTAATGCTCCAGCATACTCAAAAATTGTTAGAAATCATGGCGCGACTACGTTCTCCGGACGGAGGCTGCGCCTGGGATATCCAGCAGGATTTCTACAGTTTAATTCCCTTTACGATTGAAGAAGCCTATGAAGTGGCTGATGCGATTGAGCGCAGCGACTGGGATGATTTGCGGCTGGAATTGGGTGATTTGCTGTTGCAGGTTGCTTTTCATGCGCAGATTGCTGAGGAACAGGGCCTTTTTACTTTCGAGCAAGTCGCACAAGGCATCTGCGAAAAACTGATTCGCCGCCATCCTCATGTGTTTGGTGATACCCAGTATCAGGACGATGAGCAGCGGAAAAAAGCCTGGGAAGATGCCAAGCTCGAAGAGCGAAAGACTAAAAATCGCAGCGCTTTGCCTGACAGTGTTTTAGACGGTGTTCCCGGCAACCTTCCGGCGCTGGTGCAATGCGAAAAAATTCAGAATCGCGCTGCAGGCCAAGGTTTTGATTGGCCCGAGGTGTTGCCGGTATTCGATAAAGTCATGGAAGAATTGGAAGAAGTCAGGGAAGCCTGGGAATCCGGCGATCAGGTTCATATTCAGGAAGAAGTCGGCGATTTATTACTTGTAGCAGTCAATCTGGCACGCCATCTTAAAGTCAATCCTGAAATCGCATTGCGGGAAAGTACCAAGAAATTTTCCAGCCGTTTTCAGTACATAGAACAGCAGGTGCTGGCTTCCGGTCGCGGCATGCGGGACTGCGAACTCGCAGAACTGGATGAACTGTGGAATGAAGCCAAGCGGGTACTCAAAAGGCAGAAAGCGTAAAGACGCTAAAGTTTTTGGGCTCATGACCTTGTTGGCCAAAACCTGAGTCAAGAAGCGGGTAGGTTGGGTTGCGTGCTTTTTGCAACCCAACAATTAAGTCCATGGCCTTAAAATGTCCTGATTATAAAGATGTTACAGCTAACTATTCGGACGCGTCATTCCGGTAGGGATTGCCGGAGCCGTCAGACCGCGTTAGCGAATCCAGGTCACATGGATAGCTCGAAGCTTACCATCCATGGCACTGGATGCCCGTTTCCCGACGGGCATGACGGGCGCTTATGGATTTAGCTGAAACA
>JAGXSU010000111.1 GCA_018333785.1 Methylomicrobium sp.
TGGTAAGCGAGCGGGTCTTTTTCAGCCGGCGGATAGCCTTTGCCTTTCTTGGTCACGATATGCAAAAAGCGTGGGCCGGAAATCCGTTTCAGATTGTCCAGCGTCGACACCAGCATATCCAGATCATGGCCATCGATAGGGCCGATATAATTAAAGCCCAATTCCTCGAACAACGTACCCGGCACAATCATGCCTTTCATATGTTCCTCGGTCTTGCGCGCCAGTTCCCAGACGCTGGGCATGCTGCTCAAGACTTTTTTGCTTTCCTCGCGCATCGATGAATACAACTTGCTCGATAAAATCTTGGTCAGATAATTGTTCATCGCGCCGACATTGGGCGAAATCGACATGTCATTATCATTCAAAATCACCAGCAGATTGGCATCCAGCGACCCCGCATGATTCATCGCCTCAAAAGCCATGCCGCCGGTAATACTGCCGTCGCCGATAATCGCCACCATCTGCTTGTTTTCGCCTTTCAGATTGGACGCAATCGCCATACCCAGCGCCGCGCTGATCGACGTGCTGGAATGGCCGACCCCGAACGCATCGTACTCACTTTCCGCACGATTAGGAAACGCACAAATGCCGTCCCGGGTCCGGATCGTCGTCATCCGGTCTTTCCGGCCGGTCAGGATTTTATGCGGATAAGCCTGATGCCCCACATCCCAGACCAACTGGTCGGACGGCGTATCGAACACATAATGCAGCGCCACCGTCAGTTCCACCGTGCCCAGACCCGCCGAGAAATGGCCGCCCGAAATACTCACCGTGTGGGTTAGAAATTCACGCAGTTCCGCGGCCAGCGGTTTGAGTTTGCTTTTGGGTAGGAGCCGAACATCCGCAGGGGATTTAATGATGTCCAGTATCGGATAGTTACCAGTGATTTTCATGAATTAATCCATTCTTGTGTGTGCGCCGAATCTTGATATAGCGTTTTAATTATTTATTGGGTGCCGTGTCATAAGCCGGATATTACCGGCTAACCCTGCTTGATTGCTGATGTCATGCAGGGTGGTCGAACCCCGTCGCTCAATGGCTGGCCAGGGGTCAGGTGTCCAATGAGAATAAAGCAAACGATTATGCAGATTAATAACCGAGTATTCAAGTCGGAATTAACCCGGAAAGATTTATAAAGTGGAATAAACTCCTCGTCGTGCTTAAGCTATCGAAGGGGAGGGCGGGCTTTGCGCGGTAATGAAAAGCTATGCTGTGCTTGTTTGGCCGTTCTTTCTGAATGACTCGTCGGGCACGAACAGCATAGCTAAAACCGCAATTTTGGGTTTAATGATCCCTTTGGATAATGTACAACGACAGGTCTCGCAATAAATCGGCTTCGCTGCCGAACACGCTTAAACTGTCAATCGCCAGTTCGTGTAATTCCTGGGCTTTTTGTTTGGCGCCAGCCATACCCAATAAAGCCGGATAAGTGGGTTTGTCGTTGTCTTTATCTTTACCCTGGGTTTTGCCAAGCGTGGCTGTGTCGCTTTCTTCGTCCAGAATGTCGTCTTTGACCTGAAATGACAGGCCGATACATTTCGCATAATGATCCAGGCTATCGGCTGTTTTAGCATCCAGGTCGTGTTTCGCAAGCGTGGCCATGTTGACGCTCGCGCGAATCAGGGCGCCGGTTTTGTGGATGTGCATATTTTCCAATTCGGGTACGGTCAGCTTTTTGCCTACCGATTCCAGATCGATTGCTTGCCCCCCCACCATGCCTTGTGAGCCGCTGGCTTTTGCCAGGCATTGAATCATTTTGAGCCGACCTTCCGCATCGGTTATCAAGGTAGGATCATCGGCCAGCAATTTGAAGGCCAGCGCTTGCAAGGCATCCCCGGTCAGAATGGCGGTGGCTTCATCAAATGCTATGTGGCAGGTCGCTTTGCCACGTCTTAAGTCATCATCATCCATGGCGGGCAGATCGTCGTGGATTAACGAATACACATGAATCAATTCGACTGCACAAGCTGCGCCGTCCAGACCCTCGGGTGCCAGACCCAGGGTTTTACCGGTACAGTAAGTCAGCATCGGTCGCATCCGTTTGCCGCCATCGAGAACACAATAGCGCATGGCTTCATGTAATTTTTTGGGCAAGACGTTTTCACTGGGTAAACGTTTTTCCAGGGCACGCTCTACGCGATTTTGACAAAAAATAAGGTATTCTTTCAGTGCATTACTCATCGGTAAAGGGCTCCAGGGTTTGCTTGCCGTTTTTTTCTAATAAAATCTGAACTTTTTGTTCGGCTTCCTGTAAGGCTTTTTGGCAGGTACGGGTCAGATTGACGCCGCGTTCGAACGATTGTAAAGCCTCTTCCAAAGGCAGATCACCTTTCTCCATTTGCTCGACCAGTTTTTCCAGTTCGGCTAAGGATTCTTCGAAGAGGCTTGTGGATTTTTTTTTCGGCATGTAGATAAAAATGAATTGATGATACGATGTTCTAATTAAACAACGCATTATATATGAATTTGGACAGCGAGTGATTAGGAAGTATGAGTAATGATTATAATGCCGCCGCGATTGAGGTTCTTAGCGGTTTAGAGCCGGTTCGTAAACGTCCCGGTATGTATACGGATACCACAAGACCGAATCATTTGGTCCAGGAAGTGGTCGATAACAGCGTAGACGAAGCGATTGCCGGTTTTGCCAACAATATCGAGGTGGTTTTGGCTAAGGATGGTGGCATTCTGGTCAGCGACAACGGCCGAGGCATGCCGGTAGATATTCATCCCGAGCAGGGTATTCCCGGTGTTGAAGTCATTCTGACTCAACTTCATGCAGGCGGAAAGTTCTCCAATAAAAATTATCAGTTTTCCGGTGGCCTGCATGGCGTGGGGGTGTCTGTTGTCAATGCGCTTTCTGCCCGGCTGGACATTGAAGTCAAGCGTAACGGCAAGCTGTATCACATGGCTTTTGCCGATGGAGAAAAGCAAAGCAATCTGGTTGAAACCGGTACTGTGCCCAAGAACGCCACCGGTACTTCAGTCAAGTTCTGGCCGAATGCTAAATATTTTGATTCCAATAAGGTTTCTGTCAATCGCCTGAAACATGTTCTTCGCGCAAAAGCCGTGCTTTGTCCGGGGTTAGCCATTACCTTGAAGTCCGAGGCGACAGAGGAATATTGGGAGTGGTGTTTTCAGGACGGTTTGAAGGAATATTTGCTGGACAGCATCGGCAATGTCGAATTTTGTCCTGATCCGCCGTTCATGGGCAAAATGAGCGCCGACCATGAGGCGGTGGAATGGGGAATCGTCTGGACGGCGGAGACCCTTGCCGAATCATTGAACGAAAGTTATGTCAATCTCGTGCCTACGGCTCAGGGGGGCACGCATGTCAACGGATTGAGAGCCGGTTTGACCGAGGCGATGCGCGAATTTTGCGATATCCGTAATCTGCTGCCGCGCGGTGTAAAATTGGCGCCCGAAGATGTCTGGGAAAATTGCCATTTCATTTTGTCGGTCAAGCTGGAAGATCCCCAGTTTTCCGGGCAAACCAAAGAGCGTTTGAGTTCACGAGAATGCGTTGCCTTTGTTTCCGGTGTTGCTAAAGACGGCTTCAGTCTTTGGTTGAATCAGCATCCTACGGAAGGCGAAAAAATCGCCGAAGTGATCATCAATAATGCTCAAAAGCGTCTAAAAGCCAGTAAAAAGATCATCCGTAAAAAAATTTCCGCAGGTCCGGCGTTACCGGGAAAATTAGCGGATTGTTCGGGACAGGATATTACCCGGTCCGAATTGTTTTTAGTGGAGGGTGATTCGGCCGGCGGCTCCGCCAAGCAAGCCAGAGACAAGGAGTTTCAGGCTATTTTACCGCTGCGGGGCAAGATTTTAAATACATGGGAAGTTGAGAATAATCAGGTCATGGCGTCTCAGGAAGTTCATGATATCGCTGTTGCAATAGGCATGGATCCGGGGTCGGATGATTTGCAGAATTTGCGTTACGGCAAAATTTGTATTCTGGCTGACGCCGATTCAGACGGAAACCATATTGCGACATTGATTTGCGCCCTGTTTTATCAGCACTTCAGTGCGCTGGTAAATGCCGGACATGTGTTTGTTGCAATGCCGCCTCTGTACCGGATTGATATTGGCAAAAGAGTTTTTTATGCTCTGGATGAGTCTGAGCGGCAGGGCGTTTTTGATCGTATCAAAGCTGAAAAACTCAAAGGTCAAATCAACGTACAGCGCTTTAAAGGTTTGGGCGAGATGAATCCAAGTCAATTGCGCGAAACAACGATGAATCCGGATACGCGCAGGCTGGTGCAACTGACGGTTGAGGAGGGCGATGAGACCCGGGCACAACTGGATTTGCTGCTCGCGAAAAAACGCGCTCCGGACAGAAAGTTGTGGCTGGAAACCAAAGGTAATCTGGCCGATCTTTGATCCGGCAATATTGAACTGATTTTGTAACTACTGCTCGCTTTGAATTGAGTCCGTAACCAAATGCATCAATATAAGGCTGAAGCTGTCCGGCAACGGCTTCAAATTCTTTTTCATAGGGTTGCCAGCGGGCAACTGATGAAGTATAAAGCGGTTGCGCAACCTGACTGAAGCTAGGGCTGTTAATCTGTTTGCCTATCGCCCGGCGGTGGAAATCAATTACCGAAGGGTCCCAGGCTAGCTCAAGAAATTCGAATACTGTTTTAAATGTGGCTTCAAAATCAGTGACCGCATCCTCGTAACGGAATTCAAGATAAGGGGCGGGCATAAAGGCTTTGATGTGCTGCCACCACTTCATTACCTGCGCATAAAAATGTGCCGTGCCTTCCCACGTCAGCAATTACACAGTGGAAGGTGTCGGCGTCATGGTTTGCATAAAACAACTTAAGCAGACATCCCTTGGGCGCTAATCACGAAAACAAGTTTGGCATCGGGAAACAGGCAATTGATCAGTCCCAGGTCCAGCGTGTTCATCGTGGTTTTATCCAGAACCGGATTAACGCTTCGGGTATATTTTGAGTTTGAACGGCTGCTGCACCCCGCTGCAGAATGGAAAGCACTTTATGGCGTTAAAATTGAGTTTATAGATAAAGTTTCGATAAACGAAACAGGCTTTTATTTTATTTTGATTTCAGGCATGAGGATTAAACAGTTTTAATTTTTTTTGCTTTTTACCCGGCTGTGCTTCTTTCAGGCGTTTATTGGTCAGTTCTATCAGTCTTATTTGGACGCCTGGTTCACTTTCATTATCGGTAGGTTGCCGCTGCACATAGGTTCCATCCGGTTGCATTTCCCACACGCTGCGTTGATTGCTGAGTTGAACGTTCAGAATTTGGCGCAGCTGTGCCTGTAATTCCGGTTTGTTGACCGGCGCGACAACTTCAACCCGGCTTTCGAGGTTCCGCTTCATGCAGTCAGCTGAGCCGATAAAATACTCTTCATCACCGCCGTTTTGAAAATAAAAAATGCGCGAGTGCTCAAGGAATCGTCCGACTATGCTAAGCACATGAACTGTTTCCGACATACCCGGAATACCGGGGCGTAACCGGCAGGTATCCCGGACAATCAAATCAATTTTAACGCCTGCTTGCGAGGCCCGGTAAAGTGCAGCAGTGATATCAACGTCCTCCAGTGCATTCATTTTAAATTGAATGAGGCCTGGCTTTTTATCGGAATGTTTTTTGATTTCCCGTTCTATTTTTGCGATGAGACTCGATTTGAGTACCTTGGGTGCTGGAAGTAAATGTTGATAGTTACGCTTGACAACCAAGCCGGTCGTTAAGAAGTTAAATAATTCAGTCAGTTCTTCACCGATGTTTTTATCACAGGTCAAAATGCCGAGATCTGTGTATAGCCGTGCGGTGCCTGCATGATAATTTCCGGTACCGATGTGCGCATAGCGCCGTAACCCGTTGTAATCCTGCCGGACGACATAAATGACTTTGCTGTGGGTTTTAAGCCCAACGACCCCATAGGTGACATGGATGCCGACTTGTTCCATGCGATGAGCCCAGCGAATGTTGGCTTGTTCATCAAAGCGGGCCTTAAGTTCAATAACGACGGTTACCTGCTTGCCATTTAAGGCTGCATCCATCAGGTACTGCACAATTTTTGTTCCTGCCGAGGTGCGGTAGAGCGTCATTTTTATCGCCTGAACATTGGGGTCGCGGCTGGCTTCTTTGACGAACCGTTCTACGGTAGTGACAAAAGATTCGTACGGATGATGCAGTAAAATGGTGCCTTGTTCGCGAATAGCATGGAAAATATTCGTGGCATTGATCAGTTTTGCATGGTCGCAAGGATGATGCGGTGGGTCTTGCAGATCGGGTCTTGAAATTCCGGCAATCTGAAACAGGTCCGACAGTCCCATGCGTCCGTTTACAACGAATACGTCCTGTTTTTCATTAAGGCCGAGTTCGGCGGCGAGCATACCGCTTTGCAATGTTCCCATTGTTGCGGCAATTTCAATGCGGACGACCGGCGCAAATTTTCGTTCCCTTAGTTCTGACTCGATCATTTGCAATAAATCATCAGCCTGCTCTTCATCCTTTTCAGTCACCGCGTTCCGAGTTACACGGAAGAGTTCGCAGAACGCGATTTTCATGCCGGGAAAAAGTAAGTCCAGGTTGTTGGCAATTAAATCGCCCAGTGCAACAAACAAATGCCGGTCAGCATTGACCTGGATAAAACGCGGAATTTTAATTCCGACAGGAACCTTGATACGCACCAGTGTCATCTCTTCAGGTTCGACGGCGTATACGCCTGCCAGTAAATTAAGCGACAGGTTGGATATGAACGGGAATGGATGAGCCGGATCAATGGCTTGCGGTGTCACCAGAGGAAAAATATTGGTGATATAAAACTTGCGCATTGTCTGTTGATCATCTTCGGACAGGTTTTTAAACTCTTCTATGATTATGCCTTCCTGGAGCAGATCTTTTAAGATTTGGTCATAAAGAATTTGTTTTTTAATCTCCAATTCTCGAACTACCTCGAAACATTCGGTGATTTGCTGCTGGGGGGTGCGGCCATCGACACTTAATTCACTGAGACCGGCACCGACTTGCTGCTTAAGTCCGCCGATCCGCTTCATAAAAAATTCGTCCAAATTGGAACTTACGATAGCGATGAATTTGACGCGTTCCAACAGCGGTGTTCGAGGGTCTTCTGCTTCATGAAGTACCCGTTTATTGAATTCCAGCCATGTAAGCTCTCTGTTGAGATACCATTCGGGGGCATTTAAATCGACGATAGGCGTTTTATCAGAAAGGTGTGGTTGATCGTTTGTGCTATCCGTGACAAGTTTCATGGGGCTCTATCTCTGTGTTTATGCTGACGGGTTGTTATGATTTAAAAGAATCTGACAAACAGTATATTTAGAAAATCTGACAAACAGCTTTCACGATAAGTTTAAAGGCATCTGCTCAGCCTATGTCGATTTTATTGGGTATTGGTGTCAGATTTCAAAGGACGCATTGAACCATTCCTGTTGTAGAGGTTTTTTAATCAATCATTCGTTCACTCAATTCCAAGCGAGCGATTAGTTATCCTTAAAATTCAAATGCCCTGAAGAATTATGCTTGGCCTTTATTACAGTATGAAGAACATCATTTTGGTAAGTTAAGTTTATGTTTAGACGTAGGAACATGCATTTGGTTTACCCCTTAATAAGGGTGAGGCTATAATCGCGTTTTAATCTCACTATCATAGCTATGATTTCAATTCTTCCGGATTCGGCGTCCGAAAAACAAGAAAAAACGCTGACCATGAGTGTGCTCATGACGCCTGATATGGCGAACTTTTCCGGTGTTGTGCATGGCGGATCATTGCTTAAGTTACTCGATCAGGTTGCCTACGCCTGTGCGGCCCGTTACAGCAAGAATTATGTTGTGACCGCGTCATTGGACCAGGTGTTCTTTAAAGAGAAAATTCATGTCGGTGAATTGCTGACTTTATTTGCACATGTCAATTATGTCGGGCGTTCTTCTATGGAAATCGGGATCAAGGTCGTGGCGGAAAATCTAAGAACCAATGTCAAGCGGCATACCAATTCTTCGCACTTTACCATGGTGGCGGTTGATGAAGAAGGTCGTCCGGTTGAAGTGCCTCAGCTGGTTTTAGAGTCCGATTTGGAAGTTAAATTGTTCGAGGCGGCAAAAATGCGCAAACAACTGCGTCGCGAAGTAATGGAAAAAACGCAATCACTCCACGTCGATTTACCAAAGGACTCACTTTAATTCATGGGTATTCAGGAAAACTTTGAACAACTCCCCCTAAAGGAATTTACTGAGAAAGCGTATCTGGATTATTCCATGTACGTTATTTTAGACAGGGCATTGCCTAATATCGGTGATGGCTTGAAACCGGTTCAGCGGCGTATCGTCTATGCTATGTCGGAATTGGGCCTCAATGCCGCGGCAAAATACAAAAAATCAGCGCGTACTGTCGGTGATGTGTTGGGTAAATTTCATCCCCACGGCGATTCTGCCTGCTATGAAGCCATGGTCTTGATGGCTCAGAACTTTTCTTACCGGTACCCGCTGATCGATGGGCAGGGTAACTGGGGTTCGCCAGATGATCCCAAGTCGTTTGCGGCGATGCGCTATACCGAATCCCGGTTAACGGCCTATGCCCAGTCTTTGTTAAGTGAGTTGGGTCAAGGGACGGTCAACTGGGTCGATAATTTTGATGGCTCGCTCAAAGAGCCAGTTGTTTTGCCTGCACGATTGCCTAATGTTCTGTTGAATGGCACAACAGGGATTGCTGTTGGCATGGCTACCGATATTCCTCCGCATAACCTGAGAGAGATTGCCTCAGCTTGTATTTTATTGTTAGAGGCGCCTGAAACTTCGCTTGAGGATTTACTTACCCATGTTAAAGGACCTGATTATCCGACCGAAGCAGAAATAATTACGCCTTATGAAGAAATTCAGGCGATGTATGCAACGGGTAACGGCTCGATCAAAATGCGGGCGAAATATGAAGTAGAAGAGAATAACATCGTCATAACGGCGCTGCCTTATCAGGTGTCCGGCTCCAAACTGATGGAACAGATTGCTGCGCAAATGAATGCTAAGAAACTACCGATGATCGACGATTTGAGAGATGAGTCTGATCATGAAAATCCAACCCGACTTGTTGTCATTCCAAAATTAAAACGAATTGATGTCGACGCCTTGATGTCGCATTTGTTTGCTACGACCGATCTGGAAAAAAACTACCGGGTCAATATGAATATGATCGGTCTGGACGGCAAGCCTCAGGTTAAAAATTTGCGGAAGATTTTGTCGGAATGGCTGATTTTCAGGACAGAAACCGTCAGGCGCCGATTGCAATATCGCCTGGATAAAGTTCTGGCGCGGTTGCATATTCTTGATGGTTTATTAATTGCCTACCTGAATATTGATGAGGTCATTGCCATAATACGCAGCGAAGACAAACCCAAGCCGGTGTTGATGGAGCGTTTCGGGCTCACTGATATGCAGGCCGAAGCTATATTGGAGCTGAAATTAAGGCATTTGGCCAAATTGGAAGAAATGAAAATTCGGGGTGAGCAGGCTGATCTTGAAAAAGAACGCCAAGCCCTGGAAAAAACGTTAGGTTCATCCGCTTTGCTTAACAGGTTAATCAAGAAAGAACTTGAGGCCGATACTGAAAAATACGGGGATGCGCGGCGCTCGCCCATCGTGGCTAGAGATGTCGCAAAACCGTTGGATACCACGGCTTTGATTCCTAACGAGCCTGTTACCGTGATTCTTTCGCAGAAAGGTTGGATACGCGCAGCGAAAGGGCATGATATCGATGTTGAAACACTGAGCTACCGGGCCGGTGACGGGTTTCTTCAGGCGGTTAAAACCAGGACGACACAGCCGGTTTATGTGCTCGATTCCACCGGAAGAATTTACAGTACCTCAACGCATGACCTTCCCTCTGCCCGCAGTCAGGGCGAGCCTTTGACGGGGCGCTTTAATCCGCCTTCCGGCGCCATATTTACCCATTTGATTACCGGCAATCCGGATGATTGGTATGTTTTCGGTTGCGACACAGGTTATGGATTCAAAGTCCAGGTTAAGGATTTGGCCGGTAAAAACAGAGCCGGTAAAGCAGTGATCATGATGTCCGAAAAGGGTAACGTGCTTCAGCCGTCACCTATCGTTAATGAATCGGATTTATTGGCAGTTGCGACCTTGCAAGGTCGCTTGTTGATTTTTCCGGTCAGTGAACTGCCCGCATTGGCCAAAGGAAAAGGCAATAAACTGATCCATATTCCTCCCGCAGACTTTATTTCAGGTAAGGATCATGTCGTCTCTATGGTGGTCATTCCCACGCAGGCATCCATTCGGGTGGTTTCAGGTAAGCGGCATGTGACTTTAAAAGCAATGGATATTGATCATTATTCGGGAGCCCGAGCTAACAGAGGGTATGTTTTGCCCAGAGGTTTTCAACGGGTCGATCAATTGCTGGCTGAAAGCGAATCCTAACTTGATTTTGTGTGCTTCAGTTTTTATGCGCTAAGCTTTGTCAGGGAGGCTAGAAGCCGGAGTGTAATCGCTAGGCGTGCAAAATTTGATTGATAGTTTGTTTCATAATTGGAAATGATTGTTTTTTAAAGGGAATGTTGGGATCGATGACTGACCGATATTGAGGAATTAATCGAATTATGATCTAATGCCCTGTATTTCGTCTTATTGTGCCTCGTGTTTTATTTTATAAACATTGAGGATTTTACGCCGCAACTTGTTTGGAGAGTAGGCTTATTCACTA
Source organism: Methylomicrobium sp. (assembly GCA_018333785.1). GTDB lineage: Bacteria > Pseudomonadota > Gammaproteobacteria > Methylococcales > Methylomonadaceae > Methylicorpusculum. The sequence continues at coordinate 10,702 of JAGXSU010000111.1, forward strand.
TGCAATTTACTATTAAAAAAGGTTTGGATCTTCCTATTACCGGAGGACCTGAACAGAAAATTGAGGATGGTAATCAGGTCAGTTCCGTTGCGGTTCTGGGTGCCGATTTTGTGGGGATGAAGCCCACCATGATGGTGAGTGAGGGCGATCAGGTTAAATTAGGTCAAATCATCTTTACGGACAAAAAGAATCCGGGTGTTAATTTCACGTCTCCGGGTGCGGGCATAGTCAAGGCCGTTAATCGGGGAGCCAAGAGAGTTTTGCAGTCTGTCGTTATAGAACTTAAAGGTAACGAAGAAGTAACGTTCAACAAATATTCGGAGTCTGAGTTAGACAGTCTTACTGTGGATCAAGTCAAAGAAAACTTGATTCTTTCAGGATTGTGGGCTTCTTTGCGTGCCCGTCCGTATGACAAAATTCCAGTCATTGACAGTAGGCCACATTCAATTTTTGTCACTGCGATTGACACGCGTCCTTTGGCTGCGGATCCCTCCATAGTCATACAGCCAAGAGTGAATGATTTCACAAACGGCTTAAAAGTCATCTCTAAATTAACAGAAGGTAAGACTTTTGTTTGTAAAGCAAAAGGTGCCGATATACCTGTGTCGGGATCGGTGCAGGTCGCTGAGTTTTCAGGCCCTCATCCGGCCGGTCTTCCGGGTACCCATATCCATTTGATTGATCCGGTCAATATAGAAAAATTTGTCTGGTATCTGGATTATCAGGCGGTACTGGCTATTGGTGCGTTGTTTACTACCGGGCGTTTGAACGTTGAAAGAGTCGTGTCTTTGGCAGGACCTACCGTCAAAAGACCGAGATTACTTAAAACAAGAGTTGGAGCGAATCTTAGCGAATTGGTTGCCGGTGAGTTGGAAGACTTGGAAAACCGTGTCATATCAGGATCAGTTTTATATGGTCACAAAGGCGCAGATTGGTCTGATTATTTAGGTTATTACAGCAATCAGGTTTCGGCTTTGAAAGAAGGGCGTCAGCGAGAGTTGTTTGGCTGGATCGTTCCTGGCAAAGATAAATATTCTGCCTTGAATGTTTATACGTCCAGCAAAGATCGTAAATTTGGCCGTAAATTTCCTCTGACGACCGATAAAAACGGCAGTAATCGAGCGATCGTTCCTGTTGGCGTTTATGAATCCTTGATGCCGCTGGATATTTTGCCTACTCCTTTGCTGAAATCATTAGTGGTGGGTGATTCCGATCAAGCTCAATTGTTAGGTTGTTTGGAGCTTAATGAAGAAGATCTTTCCCTCATAACATTTGCAGATCCGGGCAAACACGACTTCGGTCCTGTGTTAAGAGAAAATTTAACCAAAATCGAGAAGGAAGGGTAATTAATGTCGGCTAGAGATTTATTAGATAGCATAGAGCCGCATTTTACAAAAGGCGGAAAGTTAGAAAAGTATTATGGCCTTTACGAGATGGTCGATACCTTTATCTACACACCGGCTGATGTAACACGCGGCACAACTCATGTACGTGATGGTATCGATCTGAAAAGAACCATGACTTTCGTAGTGATTGCGACTTTTTTCTGCATCATGATGGCTTTTTACAATACGGGCTATCAGGCAAATTTGGCAATCGAAGCCATGGGCTTAGAGAAAGTCGACAATTGGCGCAGTATTCCGATGATGATTTTCGGATACAGTCCAATGAACCCGATATCCTGTTTCATTCACGGCGCTTTGTATTTTCTACCTATTTACATCGTGACTTTGGCAGTGGGCGGTGTTTGGGAAGTGTTATTTGCAACGGTACGCGGGCATGAGGTCAACGAAGGCTTTTTGGTCTCATCCATGCTTTATACCCTGATCATGCCGCCTGACATGCCATTATGGCAGGTTGCACTGGGTATTTCGTTCGGTATCGTGATAGGGAAGGAAGTGTTTGGCGGAACCGGAAAAAATTTCCTGAACCCTGCACTGACTGGACGCGCATTTCTTTACTTTGCTTACCCGGCTTCCATTTCAGGCGATTCCGTTTGGGTGGCCGTCGATGGTTTTACCAAAGCAACTCCGCTCGGTTTGGCGGCAATTGGGGGCCTCGATGCCGTTCATGAGGCCGGTTTCGGATGGTTTCAATCATTCTTCGGATTTATTCCCGGCTGTTTAGGTGAAACCTCTACTGTAGCTATTTTCATAGGTGCAGCATTTTTGCTATATACCCGTGTGGCTTCATACCGCATCATGGCCGGTGTCTTTATCGGCATGGTTCTGATGTCGTCAGTATTCAACTTTATTGGCAGTGAAACCAATCCGATGTTTGCTATGCCGTGGTATTGGCATTTGGTTGTCGGCGGTTTTGCTTTTGGTATGGTTTATATGGCTACAGACCCGGTCAGTGCGGCTATGACGGATACCGGCCGATGGCTGTTTGGTGGTTTAATTGGGGTGATGACTGTTTTAATCAGGGTTGTTAATCCTGCTTTTCCTGAAGGAATCATGTTAGCAATACTATTTTCCAACATGTTTGCTCCGCTCATCGATTACTTCGTCATTCAGGCAAACATCAGAAGAAGGGTAAAGCGCCATGCCTAACGAAAACAAAATAACTCAGTACGAACGATTTAGAGCTTATGCCGACAAAGTGCTGGCGCTAAATAATGATAGTCTTGAAAAAACGCTGGCTGTTGCTTTATCACTCTGTTTTGTCTGCGCTATTTTAGTGTCGTTGGCGACTGTCGCATTAAGACCGTTGCAAATTGACAATAAAATGCTGGATATGAAGAAAAACATTCTGGATGTAGCCGGTTTGCTGGAAGAGGGTGTTGATATAAATCAGGCTTTTGATGAACAGATCGAAGCAAAGCTGGTTGATCTGGAGACAGGCGATTATGTCGAAAACATGGATGTAGCTAACTACGATCAGCGTAAAGCGGCAAAGGATCCTGCGTTGAGTGTTGCCATATCGACTAAGGACGATATTGCAAGTATTCGTTTTAAAGCCAAAATTGCCAAAGTTTATCTGGTGAAGAAAGGTGATGACATTCAGTCCATTATCTTGCCTGTCAATGGTTATGGTTTGTGGTCAACCCTTTATGGTTTCCTTGCTTTGGAAGCAGACGGTCAGACAGTGCAAAGTATCAACTTTTACGATCAGGCTGAAACACCGGGATTAGGCGGGGAAGTGGTTAATCCTAACTGGCGCGCCTTATGGAAAGGAAAGAAAGTCTATAACGAAGCCAATGAACCAGCCTTGGCGTTGGTTAAAGGTGTAGTTGATAACGCAAAGCCTGGATCGGAATATCAGGTGGATGGATTGGCAGGTGCTACATTAACGAGTAGAGGCGTTTCAAATCTCATCAAATATTGGATGAGCAAAGAAGGCTTCGCGTTGTACCTTGATAAAGTTAAAGCTAAAGGGTAGGGCGAATATTATGAGTGCTATATTAACAACTGAAACAAAGAAAGTATTAACAAGCCCGCTGATCAACGACAATCCAATTACGCTTCAAGTACTTGGAATTTGTTCAGCATTAGCGGTTACCTCTCAGATGTCAACGTCATTGATCATGGCTGTTGCTTTAACATCGGTCACAGCCTGTTCAAGTGCAGCTATAAGTGCGATCCGAAACCATATTCCTGGCAGTATTCGAATTATCGTACAAATGACGATTATTGCTTCATTGGTTATCGTCGTCGATCAAATCCTGAAAGCATTTGCTTACGATGTAAGTAAACAATTGTCAGTATTTGTTGGCTTGATCATTACCAATTGTATTGTAATGGGTAGAGCTGAAGCTTATGCGATGAAAAACCCTCCATTGGAGAGTTTCTTTGATGGCATAGGTAATGGTCTGGGCTACAGTTTGATTCTGGTAATTGTCGCTTTTTTCAGAGAATTATTGGGATCAGGAAAATTACTCGGAATTGAAATATTGAAGTTAACTAAAGACGGTGGCTGGTACGACCCTAATGGTCTGATGTTATTGCCGCCTAGCGCTTTTTTTATCATCGGTCTCATCATCTGGGCAATTCGTCAGTACAAACCCGATCAATCAGAAAAGCCTGATTTTGCAATATTGTCTATTGCGCACGGTGAGGGAGGGCATCACTGATGGAAGCTTATATCAGCCTATTTATCAAAGCCGTATTCATAGAAAACCTGGCGTTATCGTTTTTCTTGGGTATGTGTACTTTTATCGCAGTATCCAAAAAAGTGTCCACAGCTATCGGCTTAGGAACAGCAGTAATGATCGTTCAGACCATTACTGTACCCGCCAATAACTTTGTCTATCACAGTCTCTTGAAAGAAGATGCGTTGTCTTGGTTGGGTATTACCGGCGTTGACTTGAGCTTTTTAGCGCTATTAAGCTGTATCGGTATGATTGCTGCGCTGGTACAGATTCTGGAAATGGTTTTAGATAAATTTTTTCCGGCTCTCTATCATGCGCTGGGCATTTTCTTGCCATTGATTACGGTGAATTGCGCTATTTTGGCAGGCAGTTTATTCATGATTGAACGTGACTATAACTTTGGAGAAAGTGTTACTTACGGTATAGGTAGCGGTTTTGGTTGGGCGCTTGCTATTACGGTTATGGCGGGTACCCGTGAAAAACTGAAATACAGCGATATACCAAAAGGGCTGCAAGGTCTTGGTATCACCTTTATTACTGCGGGTCTGATGTCGCTTGGCTTCATGGCTTTTTCTGGAATCCAACTTTAAGAAGGTATCGTAATGCTGGAAATTGCATTAGGGATTATTATTTTCACGGGAATCGTGATAGCGCTGGTGTTTGTTATCCTTGGCGCAAAAAGTAAACTGGTAGCCGAAGGGGATGTTGAAATTCTCATTAATGATGAGAAAAAAATTCACGTACCCATCGGTTCAAAATTACTGAGTGCCTTGGCAGAGAACAAATTATTTGTATCGTCCGCTTGTGGCGGAGGTGGTACCTGCGCTCAATGTAAAGTTAAGGTATTTGAAGGCGGCGGAGAAATTCTTCCTACCGAACGCTCGCATATTACCAAACGCGAAGCTGCTGAAGGTGAAAGATTAGCCTGCCAGGTTACTGTCAAACACAACATGAAAATTGAAGTGGAAGACAGTGTATTTGGTGTCAAAAAATGGGAATGTACGGTTAAATCCAACAATAACGTTGCCACTTTTATTAAAGAACTGGTTTTGGAATTACCGGAAGGCGAAGCGATCAATTACAGAGCGGGTGGCTATATTCAAATTGAATGTCCACCTCACATCGCCGAATACAAAAAATTTGATGTTCAGGATCAATACCGTGAAGATTGGGATAAATACAATCTTTGGCGTTATGTTTCTACAGTAAAGGAACCGGCACTTCGGGCTTATTCAATGGCCAGTTACCCTGAAGAAAAGGAAATCATGCTTAACGTGCGTATTGCGACGCCACCTCCGGGGGCTCCCGATACTGTTCCGCCAGGCATCATGTCTTCTTACATTTTTGATTTGAAACCAGGTGACAAATGTATTATTTCAGGTCCATATGGTGAGTTTTATGCCAAAGACACTGATAAGGAGATGGTTTTTGTTGGTGGCGGAGCCGGTATGGCGCCAATGCGATCACATATTTTCGATCAATTGCGTAGACTGAAATCCAAACGGAAAATGACATTCTGGTATGGTGCGCGTAGCCGAAGAGAAATGTTCTACGTGGAAGATTTCGACATGCTGGATAAAGAAAATGACAATTTCGAATGGCATGTTGCACTTTCAGATCCATTGCCGGATGATAACTGGGAGGGTTATACAGGCTTCATTCATAATGTGCTGTTAGAAAACTTCATCAAAAAGCATCCCGCGCCTGAAGATTGTGAATACTACATGTGTGGACCGCCTATCATGAACTCCTCAGTAATCAACATGTTATTGGAAAACGGTGTTGAACCTGAAAACATCATGCTTGATGACTTTGGTGGCTAAAAAAGAATTCTTTGCACAGCTGATTCAGTCGGCAAAGAATTTTTAAGTTCATCAATAATGATAAAGCGGAATCAGAACCTTAAACTGATTCCGCTTTTTTTTGACGTAGAATTTTTATAGAAAGCAGATTGAATCATTGTAAATAACTTTAGGTCCTATACTGTGTTAGGACGCCAGTTTCAATGCTATCTTTTTTCTTTGATGCCGTCAGTGCAAATCAGATATCGCAATTTATTTGAAATCAACACCTGTATCTTTAACGAAAACAGTTTTTAAGTATTCAACGGTGACTATCTGTTGGTTTATGGTTATCGCCTAACCCAACCTACAGTGAATAACTAAAAGTACTTTTATTTAAATACCTGAAAGGATAAAACAATGACTTATTTCTTAGTGACTTTTGCCTTCATGCTAATTGTTATTGGTCTTATGGCTATAGGTGTCATATTTGGCCGTAAAGCGATTAAAGGCTCTTGTGGTGGCGCGAACAAAGGTGATTGCGTCTGTATTGAAAAGTGTGATAAAAGAAAACAACTTGATGCCGAAGCAGCATTAAACAGTTCAAATTCATAAGATGTAAGCAACAGAGCTGAGCTGTGTTTCTAGTTAGATCGGAAATTCATTGCTTTGAGCTTTTAAGCGTGGTTATTGATCGAAGAAGGGCTGATTCAATGGCTTTAGGTTAGTAAAGCTGTTTTTAAAAAATTTAAAATAAAATGATAAATTTTTGATTGGAATGACTTTGATAGAAATAGAACTATAAATAGAAGGAGTTTTTTATGCTTGCAAAAATAACCGTATCCGATTACATGGCTAAACATTTGTTCACAGTCAAAGAAGACACGGATGTCATCGAAGCGATAGCCAAATTGTTAGACCATAAAATAACCTGTGCCCCTGTATTAAATGATCAAGGTAAGCTTGTAGGCATGTTTTCTGAAAAAGATTGCATGAAAGTGGTTTTGGAAACCGCCTACAATCAAGGTCAATCAGGAAAAGTGGGTGAATTTATGACACGGGATCTGATTACTGTCGATGCAGATTCAAGTGTTCTGGATTTAGCTCAGAAATTCAGGGAGACACCTTTAAGAAGTTTTCCAGTTTATAGCCAAGGCGAATTAGTAGGTGTTGTTAGCAGAACTGATGTGTTAAAAGCCTTGATTTCAATCAAATAATTCAAGCGCTTTAATGGCTGGTCCTACTTTATATTGGCACGACTACGAAACTTTTGGTATAGATCCACAATGGGACCGGCCCGTTCAGTTTGCGGGTGTTAGAACCGATTACGATTTTAATAAGGTAGATGATCCTCTAGTCATTTATTGTAAACCTTCAGATGATTATCTTCCCGATCCTGAATCCTGTGCAATTACAGGGATAACACCCCAGATGGCCCATGAGAAAGGTGTTAGCGAAGCAGAATTTATTGCACGAATACTGGAAAGATTGCTAGTTTCGAACACCTGTGTATTAGGCTACAACAGTATCCGGTTTGATGATGAGGTCACCAGAAATACCCTTTACCGGAATTTGTATGATCCTTATCAACGCGAATGGCAGAATGGTAATTCCCGTTGGGATTTGATAGATGTGGTTAGAGCATGCCATGCACTTCGACCGGAAGGAATTGAGTGGCCGCTTGATGACGCGGGTTCTCCGGTCTTTCGTTTAGAAGTCCTGACTCAAGCAAACGGGATTCAGCATCAAGCCGCACATGATGCGCTGTCAGATGTCTACGCTACGATTGCTTTGGCAAAATTGATACGGCAGGCTCAGCCGAAATTGTATCAGTTCCTTTTTGATAACCGATCCAAAAAAGCCGTATCGAATTTAATCAAACTCGGTTCCAACGAGCCGTTAATGCATATCTCAGGGCGCTATTCTGCCGCTAAAAAATGTGCTGCGGTTATTTTGCCAATCTGTGAACACCCTGCAAATCCCAATGGTATTCTGGTTTATGATCTATCCGTTGATCCAGAACCATTGTTGGAACGCACACCTGAAGAAATAAAACAACGTATCTTTGTCGCAAATGATCAGCTTGCTGCCGGCGTTGCACGAATTCCGCTTAAGACCATTCACTTAAATAAATGCCCTGTTTTGGCGCCTATCAAGGTTCTTAGGCCAAGCGATGCAACGCGCTTATCCATTGATCTGGGTATATGCCTAAAAAATGCGCAACGCATCATAGCGGCTAAAGGCTTGACCGCTAAGTTAAGCCAGGTGTTTGAAAAATATGCGGATGATAACGTGCCTACTGATCCGGATATCATGATCTACAGTGGAGGGTTTTATAGCTCTGTTGATAAGCAGTTGATGCAGAAAATTCATGACTTGCAGCCCAAAGATCTGGTTGCTGCCCATTTTCCGTTTAAAGACAGCCGATTAAAGGAAATGTTGTTCAGGTTTAGAGCCAGAAACTACCCGGAAACATTGAGCAATGCAGAAAAGGATAGATGGCGAAAATTCTGTTTTGAAAAGCTGGAGCAACACAAAGACAGTCATCGAATTGGATTTGATACTTATTTTAAAAAAATAGTGAAATTGTCGGAGGATGGACGATTAGACCAGCGTGCAAGTGAGGAATTGACCCACTATGGATTAGCAAAGAGAGATACTTTAAAGGAATGAAGCCGAATAGATAAACTGCGAGTGCAATCTTATGCTTATGCTGGATTGGCAACTTTATATCGTGTGGTAATCTTGCATAGTTTTTTTATTTTAAAAAATTAACGTAATAGACCCTTCTGATGATTTTACTGATATTTCTTTTTTGAAGGCGAGGTACTAATGTTTGGATTAAGTTCAAATCATGCCGCAACTGGAACAGCAAGCATTGTTGTCAACAAACCTATTGACCAAGTTTTCAAGTTTATCGGAATTGATTTTTTTGAGAATTATCCCCGGTGGTCACCAGAGGTGCGCGAATGTGAGCTTTTAAGCGATCCGCCATTACGGTTGAACAGCTTCGTGCGGCAAGTCCGGATTGATCAAGGTCAAAAAAGTGAGTCCACATTTAAGGTCACCGTCTTTAAACCGGAACGGCAGCTGGTATTTGAAGGTGTTTCTAATGCTTATCGATGCAGCTATGATTTATTGGCTCTTCAGACATCGACTGAGCTGATTTTTACTTTTGAGCTGCTTAAACTCGAATTGTTTATGCTGCCATTTGAAAAGCTTATTGGCATTGCGGTTCAGGATGGGGCTAAAAGAACGGTAAGAAATTTAAAAACGTTGCTGGAAGCCGATTGAAAGCACGTACTTCAGAAAAGATTATAGTCTCTCCAGTTTGTTTATATAAAAAGGCGGAGGAAAATGTATGCAATTTCAAGTAGAAAAACAAGACGGCATAATTCCTCAAATTCTGACTCAGATTTTGGATGGTTGTATCAACGGTGTAACTTTGTCAGACCCTGACATTGAGGACAACCCGATTGTATTCGCCAATCAGGTATTTGAAGAAATCACGGGATATACAAAAGAGGAAATTATCGGTAAAAACTGCCGGTTTCTTCAAGGCGCTCTTCGTGATCAACCTGAAATTGCTGAAATTAAAGAGGCAGTAAAAAATAGAACCTCCATCGAGGTTACGCTGAAGAATTTTCGTAAAAATGGCGAGCTTTTTTATAACCGCTTATCGATCAAACCCTTATTTGACGGTGAAGGTCGGCTGATTTACTTCTTGGGTGTCCAATACGATGTTACCCAGCAAAAGCTTGCGCAAACAGAAATTGATCAATTAAACAAATGCTTGGCGGCTTTTGAATAATGCGTCATGACACGTTTTAGTCGGCAAGTCACACTGAAATATTCGCCTGATCAGATGTACGATCTTGTTAATGATGTCAGCGCTTATGCCAGTTTTATTCCTTTATGCAGTCGATCTGAAGTCCATGAAAAGTCAGATAATAAACTGACTGCAACCATTGCTATTGCAAAAGGGCGAGTCGGATTTTCTTTTACGACCCTTAACCGCATGGAAAAAGGGCAACAAATCAGTATGCATCTTGTTAGTGGGCCTTTTAAATCTTTGACGGGACTCTGGAAGTTTAATCCTTCGGCGTCTGATGGCTGTCTGGTATCTGTAGAATTTGATTTTGAATTTGCCAATAAGCTGTTAGCCGTTGCGTTTAGTCAAATATTTACACAGGTTTGTGAATCAATGATTGAGGCGTTTAAAAAGCAGGCTAAGGTTCGTTACGGTCATCTTTAGTCAAACAGCGTTAACTCAAGCCAGTTCCTTAACGGCATCTTCTGTTCTAAAAAACAATTTTCCCGGTTTAAGCTGTTTAAAGAAATCGGTTTTTTCAAGCTTGTCAATTACAGGTCCTTTGGCTTCCGCAAGATTCAAGGTAATGTTTGAATTTTGAAGGACATGATTGAGATTTTCCAAGGCTTCAAGCGCTGTTGCATCGATATCGTTGACTGAAGTAAATATCAGTACAATGTGTTTGATGGCGGGTTGTTTACGTAACTCAGTGGTAATGAAGTCGTCGATAAAATTAACATTGGCGAATGTGATGCTTTCATCTACCCGGAGCAGCAAAAGATGATGCCATGTTTCAACCTGATGCCGTTTGACATTGCGATAATGCTCAGTATCAGGAATACGGCCTACAATAGCGATATGCGGATGGCTGGTTTTTCGTAAATGACTGACCACCGTCAGAATAATACCTAACGTAATACCTTCCTCTATACCCAGTGTTAACACGCCAATCAGCGTGACCAGTTCCGCAATGCCGTCACCCCTGTCATAGCGCCATGTGTGAATAATAGACTTGATTTTTACCAAAGGCACAATAGCAACCAGAATAATGGCTGCCAATGCGGCTTTGGGTATGTTATGAAACAAAGGGCTGAAATAAACAACAGCCAAACCCAAAAGACTCGCCGCAATCAATGTCGCCATTTGAGTTCTGGCGCCGGCAGAATAATTTACCATTGTCCGGCTGAAGCCACCGGCAACGGTCATGCCTCCGGAAAGTGATGTAACGAGATTAGCCGCGCCCAGTGCGATCAACTCCTGATTGGCAGAAATTTTTTCATTACGCAGATTAGCCGTTACTTTGGCAATTGCCACACTTTCGACATAAGCAATCAGCGCAATAAAAGCAGCGTAAGGCAAAAGAGGGCGCCAGTGTTCAACCGACAGAAAGCCCATGCCTAGCGATGGAAAACCGGATGGCACAGCGCCAACGACGGCAACGTGCTGGTCGAATAAATGCCATTTAGTCACAATAAATGTGGCGAGCATGATGGTTAAAAGCGGTCCGCATTTACTGATCGCAATGATCATTTGGGTGGGTACCCGCGCTTTCTTTAACAATGCGGTCAAAGGCTTTCCAAACAAAATGAGCAGGGCCAACGCAGTCAAGCCAATAGCGATGGTTATCGTATTGGGCGCGTTAAACAAGCTACTGAAGCATTGAACATCGATACCGCATTCAACCGGATTGAATCCCAGTAGCGGAGGCAATTGACTGGCTATGATCAAAATCGAAGCCCCGCTGGTAAAACCTGTCAGTACTGGGTGACTGATAAAGTTAACCAGATTACCCATGCGAAGGAGCGACATGAATAACAAAATGACACCGACCATGGCGGACAGAACTAACGCATTTTCTTCACTGTTTCCAAGGAGTTTGATCTCGGGAGAATTGAGTGCGCTGGCAATCATGATTGCAGCTATGGATACCGGACCGACCGACAGGGTTCGACTGGTTCCCAGTACGGCATAACAAATCGGCGGCAGAATACTGGCATAAAGCCCTAATTGCGGCGGCAGACCGGCCAGTAATGCATAAGCTATACCTTGAGGCACTAGCAAAATTGCAGTGATTATTCCCGCGAACAAGTCATCCCCAAAGTCTTTGCGGGTATATGTTTTAAGCCAACTCAGTATAGGAATGAACCGGTAAAAACGCGATTCTGTTGATTCAGGGTATGACATGCAAGTAATGTAATAAAAGTTTCTGTTACTGAAATCGGGACCGAGGAAACAGGGGTTATCAGAGTCTATGCAAACCGGTATTGCTGTTGAATTAAGCTGTTGGTTGAGGGGGTTCCGGTGCAGGTGGAGACTTATCCGCACTGAGCAAATAAATTTCCACCTGCATGAGTTAACTATCTTTGGGTAAAAAGAAGGAAGATGAGTCGGATCTAGTCTTTCCAATCAGAGTTGATCAGGCTATACCGTGCTGAGCCTCCATTTCATAGTGAGTCAAAAAAAAGCAGGATTTCGTCCGAAACAGTATCAATTATCGTCTAAAAATTGTGTCGCATACGTGTCTTTATGAGGAATATCAATGCGATAACCTTTGAGCATCATGTGCCAGTACATCCATGGGAAACCGGTCGTTTTACCCCACCACCAGATAAAGCGGTTTTGTCTTGGATCTAGAATGGGAAATGACGGCGTCACTTTGCCTCCATAAGAAAATTCAGCGAGCATGACAGTGCTAAGTGAAGTTGTTAAAGGACAAGAGCCGTAACCGTCATATTTATCGGATAAGGCTTTACCGCTGATCAAATTCAGTATGTTGTCAACGACAACCGGAACTTGTTTGCGAATCGCAGCCGCAGTTTTTGCGTTAGGTGTTGACCCCGCGTCACCTAGTCCGAAGATATTGCTGTATCGATTGTGTTGCAGGGTTTTTTCATGCAGATCCACCCATCCTGCAGGATTAGCCAGTGGGCTGTTTTTAATAAAATCAGGGGCACTTTGGGGTGGTGTGACATGGATCATGTCGAATTGTTTGGATACACGCGTCTTATTGCCGTCTGCATCGGTTTTTTCAAAGAAAGCGATTTTTGCAGGCCCGTCAATAGCGACCAGATTATGCTGAAAATGCGTTTTAATACCGTAGTCTGCAACCACTTTATCCAAAGCTTTTGCAAAAAATGGAATGCCGAACATCGCCGGTCCTGCATTGCAGAACTCAACAGATATTTTATCGAGGATGCCTTTTTTGCGAAAACGATCGGAAGCCAGATACATGATTTTTTGGGGTGCACCGGCACATTTGATGGGCATGACAGGCTGGGTAAACAAAGCCGTGCCGGATTGCAGATTCCGGATGCACTCCCAGGTATATTCTACAGTTTCAGCCGAATAGTTACTGCACACGCCATTGTGGTTCAGTGTTTCCTTGAGTCCTTCTATTTTTTGCCAATCCAGCTGAAGTCCGGGACAGACAACCAGATAGTCATAACTGAGGGAAGTGCCGGAACGCAAAGTGACTGTATTGGCATCCGGTTGAAATGTCTCGGCATAATCTTTGATCCAGGTAACGCTTGGGTGAATCAGATCGGCCTCTTTGCGCGAGGTTTTAGCCATGGTATAAGCGCCGCCGCCGATTATGGTAAATCCCGGTTGATAATAATGAATTTCGGAAGGCTCAATCAAAGCGATATCGATTGAACTGTTTTGCCTTCGCATGTTGTTTGCGACAGATACGCCGGCAGCGCCTCCGCCTACGATCAAGACAGTATGGTGTTGAGTTGACATGAATTCCTCCAAACTTTTGTGGTGAGTTATGACGTGGCTTTATCTCTGTAAGCCTTATAGTTTTGTAAGCCGGATTGCCTTTGACCCATTGGGGACTGTCGGTATATCCGGCTTTTATTGCCGACGACAGAGATTAGAGTCCTAGGCGCATTTTTGCCAGGCTTCATAACCTCCGGCCATTGATAATACGTTTTTATAGCCCAGGTTTTGTAGCGTTAACGCGGCAAGTGCCGAACGGTTTCCGCTGCGACAATAGACCAAAACTGGTTTTGACTTATCAGCAAGATCAGGCTGGCTACCAATTTTAAATTCCAGTAGACCGCGCGGTATCGGTAACGCATTATCCAGATGGCCGACGGCATATTCGCTTTCTTCGCGCGTATCTATAATGACGACATTACCTTCAGCAATCAACTGTTTGGATTTTTCAACATTGATTTCAGTAATCTGCTGTTTGGCGGAATCGACCATTTCCTGAGTCGATGATTCGTTTCTGAGCGGACGCGTAGCTTCTCTTTGCGAAATGGCGTCTTGCCGTTCATTTTCCTCCAATCCGCAGTAACGGTTAGCGGGAACCGCTTCATCAATAAGCCGTGGTTTGGGCAAGTTGAGATTGTTCATGATCTCGATGAATTCCTCTCGCGATTTTCCGGCCAATCGAGGGTTGGTTGTGCGTTCCTGCATGATGTTGCTGACCCAGCGTCCCTGGTAATCATGACCCGGATACACCAGCGTGTCATCGGGTAAGGTAAATAAGCGTTGAGTGATGCAGTCATACAAAGCGCCTGCGTCTCCCCCTTGAAAATCGGTGCGTCCACAACCGCCTATGAATAAAGAATCACCGGTGAACACGCGGTCACGCCATAAAAATGAAATACTGCCTTTGGTGTGTCCGGGGGTCGCAATGACTTTAATTTTTTCATTTTTTCCGAATTCAAAAACATCCCCGTCCTGGATTTGAATATCGGCTGTTTCTGCGCCGCACAGTTGACTCACGGCAGTTTCAGTTCCGAGTTTTTGACGAAGCAAGCCGCTTGCCGTAATGTGGTCGGCATGCACATGCGTTTCCAGCGTATATTTCAACTTCAAGCCATGCTCATCCAGCAATCCGAGGTATTCATCGATGCATGTGTTGACCGGATCGATGATCACGGCTTCCTTGGCGTCGGTATCAGCGATTAAGTAAGTGTAAGTCCAGGTTTCGGGGTCGAATAATTGTTTAAAAAGCATGATGTGTCTCCTGTAGTTATTCTTCTAATTTCAAAGCTCTAAACTGCTTTTAAATAACAAAGCAATAGTAATGCCATAAGTTGAGATTTATGTAAGTAATTGAAATTAAATGGCAAGTTAAAGTTATGATAATGTGGCATGTAAAATCAATTCATATACTGATGTTTCACTGAAACATCACTGACTTTATACGGTGATTTATTTCACAATAATTTTTTGAGATAGCGTTCTTTAACTTAATTTTTACAAGAGCCAATGTTACGCCTTCTATTTTTTTAAAGGTAGTCATAGAAATGAGAACTTAGGCCATCCAATTGATTTAGTGATGTTTCATTTGAAACAATAGTGTTTCAAATGAAACATTAAACTGCCG